>JBBPIG010000014.1:55926-72221 GCA_038040445.1 Acidobacteriota bacterium
GAAGCAGCAGCGCAAGGCAGAGCGCCAACAACAGGTGGCTGGAGCTGCCGGACAGAAGCAAACACGACAGGCTCAGCGGGAGCAGATGCGTCAACAGCAGCAAGAGCAGATGCGCCAGCAGGAACAGACGCGTCAACAGCGAAAGCAACAGAAGCAAAAGCCGCCACAGGCTTCTGTTCAGCAGCAACAGCAGGCTCAGCAAGAAGCCGCCCGGCAAGCACAGATGGCGCAGCAGCGGCAGCAGGTCAAGGCGCAGCGGCGTGCTGAGCAACAACGACAGGCGATGAGCCAAGAGCAGAACACCCGAGCCGCTGCGCAGACAGCTCAACAGGTGCAAGCTCGCGAGCAGGTGAAAGCACAACGGCACGCTCAGCAAAGGGCCCAACAGAGCGCCCAACAGAGCGCGATAATTGAAGAGCAAAACAGGCGCGCTGCAATGCAATCGGCCCAGGCGGCTCAGGCTCGCCAGCAGGTGAAGGCGCAACGACGAGCCGAGCAGCAACGGGCGATCGTTGTAGACCAGAACCGGGCGGCCCCCGTTCAGACTGCTCAGGCTGCTCAGGCTGCTCAGGCAACTCAGCAGGCTCAAGCTCGCGAACAGATGAAGCAGCAACGGCGCGCCGAACGCCAGACAGCCGCAGCCCAACAGCAGGCCACTCCAAATTCACCGTCCGACAAGGCGCAACGAAAGGCGGAGAAGGCGCAGCGCAGACCTCCCCAATGAGCGGAACCTCGAGTGTTCAAGCTTCAGCCTGGCGATTCAAGCCGAAGGCTGAAGCTTGAACCCTCAAGCCTTTCGCATCTTCTCGGCGAGCGCTTCGTACCGCGCGTCATCGCCGCACTCGGAGCAGGTCGGAAGGTTGAGCATGCTCCATCCGGGCTCGATCACCTGGCCAACATTATCCATTGCTCCGACAAATCCGCCGCGAACGTTGGTGACAGTGGTGTAGCCCATCTGACTCATGATCTCGCACGCGCGTGCCGAACGCCCACCCGTTTTGCAACCAACTACAAGTTTGGCGTCCTTTGGAAGAGCCGCTTCGACTACAGCGGCGAAATCTTGATTGGGGGTCATCCCCGCCCCAGGTGTGAAGTGCATGATAGGAACATTTACCGCCCGTATTGGATGACCGGCTTCAAACTCGGGTACGGATCGAACGTCCAGGTAAATATACTCCGGATCACTCTGCATCAGGTCAAAAGTGTCCTGCGCGCTTAGCTCTTTCATTGCTTTTCTCCCTCTCTGATCTTCGTATTGACTGAACGCGAATTATAGCCGAGAGGCGGACGGCCTACCAATCCGGCTCCGGAGCGCCTGGGAGCGCAGGCATCCCTGCCTGCTTGGTGGTGCGTTGGAAGAGGCAGGCAGGGATGTCTGCGCTCCCAGGCCAACGTTACCGGAAGCCGAAGACTAATGCCGATCTTGAATTCTCGCAATAAATTCACAAGAAATTCTGACGAGCCTTCTTGTTGACACAGCCTTCGCCGCCCCATACAATCCCCGTCCTTGGCAGCAGTATCCACCTGACTTTTTTAAGCAGTAAGAACGAACGAATAGGGTTGGGTTAAAACAGCGCACCCCCGCTGTGTTTTGAAAGGAGAGGTTTTGATCAAAGCAGGAGCAGGGAGATTTTTTGCCGCAATCGTCATAGCAGTATTCACTGTGGGCACATTCACGGGCACACTTGCCGGCACCGCGTCCGCGCAGTCACAGGTGGTTCAAACAACCACCAAAGACCAATCGAACCGGCCGCAAAGCACCAATCAAATAGTGGGCGCAACCCCGCAGACTCTTGTTGAGCCTAAGCCTATTCTTCAAATCAACGCCCCGCCACAAATGCCACCAGAGCCTCAAATGGAAGCGGTCCTCGAGAACGCCGTGATTCCACCCGCGCCCGTCATCGTCAAGAGAAACACCAGCGCGATAATGATACCAGCGGACGGCGCCGGCTCGGTTTCGAAGTCGAACTCGGATTCGAAGTACGAGGAACGACCGGCGGTTTCCTCAAGTGTGAGTGTTGGAAGCGACTTCGGTTATCGCCGCGATCCGTTTACACGGCGGGCAAAGTTTCACTCCGGCGTTGACATTAAGGCTCGTTGGGGCGACCCGGTCGGCGCAAGCCTGGCTGGAATCGTCCAGTTTGCCGGCTGGTACCACGGCTACGGCAACATGATAATCGTAGCTCACGGCGGCGGCGTTACGACTCATTACGCGCATCTATCAAGCTTCGATGTTGAAGTTGGAACGCGCGTAGAGCGCGGCACCATAATCGGGCGCGCAGGCAGCACCGGTCGCGCCACCTCGCCGCATCTGCACTATGAAGTTAGATTCGACGGCAACGCTATGAATCCGTTTCAATCTCTGGCTCTCGAGCCCTCCTCCGATTATTTCAAACAATCGCGACCGGCGCTGGACGCCGGTAAAAGCGATTCGACTTCACTCATCGCTCCCCAGCGAGACGAGTAGCTTCTACGGGTTTTGTCTCAGAAAGCGCCTCATTTGGACTGCGCCGCCTATCGCTCAATCAACGAGTATCTCAGGCAGTGGCGGCGCTTTTTTATTTGGACCGCGCCTTCGTTGTCAACCAAATACTAACTCAGACAGCGGCGGCGCTTTGTCCTATCGTGAACGGCCCGTCAACAGATCTTGTTCCGCGGTTCCTCACTCCCCATAAGCCAAAAGCGCCGCCACTGCCTGAGTGTATCCTTGGTTGAGGAATAGGCGGCGCGGTCCATATGAGACCTTGTTGGAGGCTAAGCCTCGACTCCAGAATGCGTACGCCCCAGTTACTGGATGTCACCTGGATGTCACCTGGATTGTGAGCTCGAACTGGGGCATCATCAGATTATCGGGGCGCATCAGACGGTTGAACCACATCAATCGAGGAGGAGCGGTTTCAGTGCTTAGAAGAACGTTGTTCGCGTTGGCGATGGTAGCGCTTTCTTTCCCGACATCGCTGTCACAGAGTCATCCCGATAAGGCTGAGCGATCCGCGGCAGCATCCGCTTCGGCGCCGCGGAACCCTTTTACCACCGGCGAACGGTTGAGCTACGACGTATCGTGGGCCGACTTCATCGTCGCCGGCGAGCTTACAATTGAAACCGACGTTCGCCGCAGCTTCGACGGCGTGGACGGCTATCACGTGACCGCGCAGGCTCGAACGGTTGGACTGGTCAACGGCCTCTTCAAGGTCAACGACGTCTACGACTCTTTCATCAACGCGGCGACGCTTCAACCGTTTCGGGCCGAGAAGCGCTCGCGACACGGCAAGAAGCAGGCCCAGTCATCGGCCATCATTGATCAGGAGCGCCGCACGGCGAGGCTCGCAAGCGGCCGCACGCTGGAGATACCTCCCGACACCTACGATCTTGCGGGGTTGATCTTTGCCATCCGGGGAATGGATCTTACGATGGGCAAGTCGCATACGTTAACTTTGATCGAGGACGAAAAGCTTTATACGATCAAGGTTCAGCCCGAGGCGCGCGAGAAAGTCACGACTCGCGCCGGTAGCTACGATGCGGTCAAGATCGCTACCAGCATGGCCAGGGGCCGCGAAAACGACAAGCTTTACAACCTTCGGATTTACATCTCAAACGACGAGCGCCGATTGCCTGTCCTGATAACAGCCGAGCCGTCCTGGGGCTCGGTCCGAGTTGAGCTGACTTCGGCAACGCCGGCGCCACCGCAGAAGCGGTCTGACTCCAAAGCTCGAGACTGATTGGCACTGCTTTCCGCTTCGAGCGGCGCGGCGACAAGCGATGACTTTGGCCACGCTCAAGACTACCGCGCCGCAAGAGCGGTGCGCGTGTTAGACCGAAACGACTCTCATCGTTTTTGGTTTCGAGCCGCCTCCGGACCGCTGCGGTCCAGCGCAACTCGGCTCTCCTAAGGGCAACGCCCGTTCCACCAGCCTGAGGCGAGACTTCACACGGTTTTCAGTCATTTCTGGCAAACGTCCCTTCGGCTTCCGCAGTGTTCCGGCTGCGCTTGTCGAATTATTTCTGCGCCTGTCGAAAAAATTCGTATTAATTCGTATAGCAGTTCAAGACCAGTCAATTATTTGATATTGTGCGCAAGCCAGATCTTTCTCTGACGGTCAAGTTGGAGGCTTGGGTCGCCAGCCGGAGCCGAAGCCGAAAAGGAGAATAACAAAATGACGCTGACGTCCTTCTTGATTCTTTTGTTAGTCGCAGGTGTGTGTGGATCGATTGGCCGAGCGATCGCGGGTTACAGTCACGGCGGTTGTCTCGTCTCTATCGCGCTAGGTTTCATCGGGGCGATTGTGGGGGTGTGGCTCGCCGACGCGCTTCACTTGCCGCGCCTGTTCGAAATGAGTTTCGGAGGTGAACATTTTCCGATCATCTGGTCGATCATCGGATCGGCGCTGTTTGTCGCCGTGATCAGCTTCTTCACCGGTCGCCGCAGCTAGTCAAACAGACAAGAAAAAAATAAAGAAACCTCTTGCGCCTGACGTAACGTCAGACGCTACGATAAGCATGAAGGAAGGATGACGATGAAGGGGGCTAGTGAAGGGGATATCCGCGCAAATCAGCCGAATCAGTGTCATCTGTGGTCTATGTGGCGCTGGCAATGCGATTCTTACGAACTCACCGATCACACGGGTTTGACGGATTCGCACCGATTTCGTACCGATTTGATCGCTGGCGAAACGGCTGTTACAAGCCACCAGTAAAGGATCCCTTTCCCGGCGCCTTGCGCAGCGTCTGAAGGGTCTACCGTCAAGTTCACTACGACGTAGCGATCAAGCTTTCTTCGAAGCAGATTTCAGTTGCCGCAAGAACTTGACCAGCACGTTGCCGGTCACGGTGCGGCGGTAGTGCTCAGTCGAACGCAGGTCGGTGATCGGCGTAATCTCTTCAGCGATCATCCGGCGAGCTTGTTCCACCAAAGCCGGAGTGAGCGTCGCAGCGGTGAGTAAGCGTTCGGTTTGCGGCGCGCGGACGACCGTGGGAGCGACGCTGCCTACGGCGATGCTTATCGACGATACTCGTCCATCGTCGATTCGAGCCTTGGCAGCCATCACCGTTTTGGAGATCGCCTGGGCCCGGCGGGTGCCTACCTTCCAGTAGAAATCCCGCTCGCCGTCTTTGAGCTTTGGTATGCGCACCGCCACCACGAGTTCATCCGGTTCGAGCACGGTGCGTCGATAGCCGGTGTAGAACGCATCGAAGGGAATTCGCCTCAGGCCGCGCGAGCTTCCTATTTCGACTTCCGCGTCGTATGCCGCAAGCACCGGAAGACCATCGCCCGCCGGGGAAGCGTTGACTATGTTGCCTCCGATCGTCCCTCGATTCTGAATCTGAATCGCGCCGATCGTGCGAGATGCATCGACCAGAGCCGGCGCGTGCCGTTGAATCAACTCCGCCTTTATCAGTTGCGTGTAAGTCGTAAGCGCACCGATTCGCAAAGTGCCGCCCTCATCATCGATGCCTCTCAGGTCCTCCACTCGCCAGATGTCCAGGAAGTCTGCCGCGTCGAGCATGTGAGCGTTCATCAACACCATCAGGTCTGTGCCGCCGGCTATGATCTTCATCGAGCCGGCGCGCTCCGTCAGAAGTGCATAAACCTCAGAGAGGGTCGTCGGCGACGCGGCCGTAGAATAGAAAGTCATGCCGTTATTTACGTATGAAGGTCAGCCTTCAACGTCAGTCTCGAGATCCACTACCAACCTGACGTCCCCGCAAGCGGTACACGCGAACGCTTGAATGAAGCGTTCTTCATTTTTATCGGAAAAGAGGATCGTCAGTTCCTTGTCCGCGAACAGCAACCCGGACCGCATTGCCCCGCCGCAGTTCCCACAGGGCTCATTGCTCCCGGTTGTCGCCATCGAATCGTCGTCATCGGCTTCATCCGAATCCAGTTCGGGCTTTTCAAATGGGATGCTGCGTTTTCGCCAGCTCGGCTTCGGCGAACTGAATTGCCTCCTTGCGATAGTCGGCGTATTCGACTTCGACTATTTGCAGGAGCTCCCGATCTGACATCTGGGAGATTCGGTCCTTTAGTTCGTTCAGCTCCTCATCCATGAACATGACTATGCCTTTCGCCGGGACTGCTGCATCATCTCCGCGGCTTGCTCGATTGCATCGATGATCTTCACATAGCCGGTGCACCGGCACAGGTTGCCTGCAATTGCTTCTTTGATCGCCTCGCGCGACGGATGAGCGTTCTCGTCCAGCAGCGCGCGGGCGGCGATCAACATTCCCGGCGTACAGATGCCGCACTGCGCGCCGCCGCATTCCAGGAACGCCTGCTGAAGCGGATCGAGCCGCCCGTCGCGTGCGAGTCCTTCGACGGTGATTATCACCGACCCTTGAACCTGGCAGACCGGTACGAGGCACGAGTTGATAACTTCTCCGTCGAGTATCACCGAGCACGCGCCGCACTCGCCCTCGCCGCAGCCCTCTTTCGTCCCGGTCAAGCGCAGCTCTTCACGCAGCACGTCGAGCAGCCGCATCATGGGCGGCACGTCAGGCTCGCGCGCACTGCCGTTGACTCGAAGGCTTATCTTCATCTCTTTTCCAGCGCCGCTTGTAAGCGTTCAGGCGTTATCGGAATCTCGCCGACAAACGCGCCGGTCGCATTGAACACCGCTGCCGCAAGCGCCGGAGCCGCGCCGTCCATCGGCAACTCGCCGACCCCTTTCGCCCCAAACGGTCCGTTTCGATATTCCTTTTCGACGATGATCGTCTCCATATCAGGAGCATCGAGCGAAGTCGGAATGATGTAGTTCGTTAAGCGATTATTGACGATCCGTCCCTTGTCCCAGACTAACTCTTCGAACAATCCGTAACCGACGGCTTGCAGAGTGCCGCCTTCGATCTGACCCGCAGCGAGCACCGGATGAATCGCGCGGCCGATGTCCTGAGCCGTCGTTATCTTCGTGCAGGTCACTTCGTAGGTGTCCATATCGACTTCGACCTCGGCGACTTCCGCGCCCCACGAGTACACCGGATAAGCGTCGCCCGAATAGCTGTCATCGTCCCACTCGATTTCGGGCGGAGTCGCGTACCTCGCATAGGCGCGAAGCTCGCCAAACTGCGCAATGTATTCGCGCGCGATCTCATCGAAGCTCGCGAGATGCTTTCCGTTTGCGGCGAATCTGCCTGCGATTAACGTCGCTTCGGGCTCACCAAAGCGCTCGCCGACGAAGCCAAGCAGTTTGTCTTTTACTTCCCGTGCGGCAAGCTGCACGACTCGGCCGACTACCATCGTCGTCCGCGAGGCAACAGTCGGTCCGCTGTCGGGAACGCGCGACGTGTCGGGATCCTCGACCTCGACGTCGTCGAACCCGACGCCCAACTCGTCGGCTACTATCTGGCAGAATATGGTCCTGGTGCCCTGGCCAATCTCCGTTGAGCCCGAAAGAACTCGCGCGCGGCCTTCAGACGTGACTGCGACTCCGGCCTGAGCTTTCATACGCGCCTCGCCGCTACCGGTAAAGCCCGCGCCGTGAAAGAAGAACGAGAGCCCAATGCCCCGGCGTTTTTCCTGATACTCGTCTAGCGCGTTTGCAGCTTCGATCGCCTGCTTCTTTTCCCAGTAGCCTGATCGTTCAACGGCCGCGTTCAATACGTCTTCCGATCCCACGCTGGAGGTCAATCGCTGCCCGGTCGCGGTGATGTCTCCTTCGCGAAGCATGTTGATTTGCCGCAGCTCGAGCGGATCGATCCCCAACTCGGCGGCGATTTTTTCCATTTGCATTTCATAAGCGAACGTCACCTGCGGCGCGCCGAAGCCGCGAAAGGCCCCATTTGGCGGAGTGTTGGTAGCTACCGCTCGCGCCGCGATTCGAACGTTGTCGCAGCGATACGGTCCCAACGCGTGAATCGCGCCGCGCGAAAGCACGACCGGCGTGAGCGTAACGTAAGCGCCGCCGTCGAGCACGAAGTCAATTTCGGATGCAGTCAATCGTCCGTCGCGCATCACGCCGGTCCGATGGCGGATGATCCCGGGATGACGCTTGGTGGTCGCGGCAATGTCTTCGCCGCGCTCGTATACGATCTTCACCGGCCGCTGCGCTTTTTGCGCCAGCAAGGCGGCGTGAGCTGCAATCATCGACGGATACTCTTCCTTGCCGCCGAAGCCGCCGCCGGTAGTCGTTTGAATAACGATTGCGCGTTCGTCTGTAAGGTTGAACAGTTGCTTGATCGCTTTGTGAACGTAATAAGGGCACTGCATCGAGCCCATCACGGTCATCTCACCGTCACCGGGAATTGCGATCATGCCCTGCGGTTCGATATAGAGCTGCTCCTGGTGCGGCACTCGATACTCGCCTTCAACAATCACGTCGGCCCGGTCAAAAGCTTCTGTCACGTCGCCGCGTCCGATCAGAAACCGCTTGAAGACGTTGTCGGTTCCGTAGAGCAGGTCCGCTGCGGCCAGTGATTGTTCGATTGTCAGGACCGGCGGCAGCTCTTCGTATGCAATGTGAATATGACGCGCGGCGGTATCCAGTTCGCTCTTGCTTGCGGCGGCAATTAACAGTATCGGCTCATCGTAGTGACGCACTTCCGATTCAACCAGCAGCGGTTGGTCGTCCTCGATCAGCGCTACGTAGTTCTTTCCCGCGATGTCGCGGTAGTCGGCGACGACGAGCGTCGACCAGTCATAGGAAGGATCGAATTTGATTGATGTAACGCGTCCGCGCGCGATCGTGCTGCGTATTGTCTTGCCAAACAGCATTCCGGCGAGCTTGATGTCGTCGACGTAGCGCGCCGCCCCGGTGAGCTTCTCGTAGCCCTCTTTGCGTAAGACGTTTTGCCCGACGGCCATTGGAACTCCCTTCAAGATTGCGCCTAGTTTAAATGTCGAGGTGCTGCCTTACAAGGCCACGTTCATGCGACGTTCATGCGATACGTAACAGGCTAAGAACTCGCGCTTGTTTATGGCTTAACTCAAGCTCGGGGTTAGGAAGGTGGGCTTGCCCTCGCTGTTGAATGAGACTCCCGCTGTCAATAAGGAGAGCAGCTCAGGCTCGTGGTCGGGAAGGTGGGCTTGCCCCCGCTGTCAATAAGGGAACGCTAGCTCATTCAACGACACTTGGCTCAGGCTCGTGGTTGGGAAGGTGGGCTTGCCCCCGCTGTTGAATGAGCCAGTATTCTCCTTATTGACAGCGGGGGCAAGCCCACCTTCCCAACCCCGAGCCTGAGTAAGTTTATGTCCGAAGAACCTGTCGCTAAACGGACTCGTAGGTATAGCATTAGCCTTTGCAATCATCGAACACTGCAATGCATAACTCGGGCCTGCAGGCGGCGGGTCATCTGTGAAGGAGACAATATGTTGAGAGTCGCTGCGAGACTGTTGGTTATCACCGTTTTGTCCATCCTAGTCGTTCCATGCTTCGTTTCCGCGCAAGAACTGAGCGAGCCCGAGGAGAACTTCGAGCATCTGTGGAAGACCTACGACCGCAACTACGCTTTGTTTGGAGCGAAGCACATTGACTGGGACGCGCTCTATAAAGTCTATCGCCCGCGAGTGAGCGCGAAGACAACTGAGGATGAGCTGTTTCAGATCATCGCCGACATGCTCGGCAACCTGAACGACAACCACGTTCGGCTCTCGTCGCCCAAGCGCCAGTTCCAATCGGGCATTCTCGGCCAGATGAAGATGGGAGATTTCTCGCTCGACCTGGTGAAGCAAAAATATCTGAAGGGCAAATCGAAACCGCTGGTCGATGGAAACTTCGACTACGGCTGGATCACCGACTCGATAGGCTATTTTCACTTTCGTGGCTTCGGCCGTATGGAACTCACCCGAGCGGCTATCGATGGAATCATGAAAGAGTTCAAGGACGCGAAGGCTATAGTAGTCGACGTCCGAGGAAACGGAGGCGGCGACGACCTCGTCGGCAAGTTGATCGCCGATCGGTTCGCAGACCGAAAGCGGCATTACATGAAGACCGCGATTCGCAACGGTTCCCGTCACGATGACTTCACGCCGTGGAAATACTGGTATGTCGAGCCGGGCGGCCCGATTCAATTCACAAAGCCGGTGATCCTGCTGACGCATCGTCACTCGGTGAGCGCTGCCGAGAATTTTGCGCTCGCCATGCGTGTGTTGCCCCACGTTACGGTTGTTGGCGACGCGACTTCAGGAGTGTTCGCGGACGTGTACGGCGATCGCTTGCCTAACGGCTGGCGCTTCAGCGTATCCTTCAAGCTGTTCATCGATCAGACGGGCTTTTGCTGGGAAGGGATTGGCGTGCCCTCGGACATTCGCCAGATCAACACGAAACAGGATATCGAAGCGCAACGCGACAAGGTGCTCGAGTTTGCAGTTTCGCTGATAGAGACCGGCGCCTTGAAAGCTCAGGAAGAGTTGTCGAGTCTCAAAGATATTCGCGAGTCGCTTGCGAAGAACCTTGCTCGTGATATCAATGACAAGGGCCTCGATGCGGCGTTGAAGGCTTATCGCAGGGCGAAGGCTGGACCGCCCTCTTCCTACTATTTCGACCTCGAAGAGTTAATGGAAGCGGGCGATCGCTTGTCGAAGTCGGGCAAGAAACGTGAAGCGGTCGAGTTGTTCAAGATTGGGGTTGCGGAGGCCCCCTGGTCATTTGCGATTCACGAACAGCTTGGCGACGCGTATTTTAAACTTGGCGACGCTGCGCAGGCCGTGGCAATGTACAAGAAAGCCGCCGAGCTCAACCGTCGCAGTTATCCCTGGGAGATCGCCTCTTACGATGATGCCGCAAGACTTTCAAAGGGGATCAAAATCCTTGCAAAGGACCTCGAGCGCGACATCGATGAGAAAGGAATTGACCACGCGGTGAAGGCTTTCGACCAGGCGAAGGCTGGCGATCCGAGCAGCTACCACGTCGATGAAAACAAGATGAACCAGCTCGGCTATGAGCTGCTCAATCGCGGAAAGACCGCGGAAGCCATCGAAGTACTCAAGCTGAACGTCCGCGAGTTTCCGAAGTCGTCGAACGTCTACGACAGTCTTGGGGAAGCCTACGCGAAGGCCGGCAACCGCGAGTTAGCGATTCAGAACTACAGGCGCTCCAACGAGCTGGATCCAGGCAATACAAACGCGCTCGAGGTAATCAAACGGCTGACCGGCGGCGAAGAAAAGATCGCTGCTAAAGTCTTCGATGACTACGTCGGGAAGTACGATTCGCCACTTGGAATCCTCAATATCACGCGGGATGGTGATAAGTTGTTCGCACAACCGGATGGCAACACGAAGGAAGAGCTTGTAGCGAAGTCGCCAACTAAGTTCCAGGTGCCGACCGTCGGCGCCGAAGTGGAATTCGTTCGAGATGAACGAGGGCAGATCGGCAAAATGCTCATTCGTCTGGGCGGCCAACAGATGGAGGCGAAGAGGATCAAGTAGCGCTCCGATTATGGAGCGCGCCGCCACCGGTTTTGCAATCTCTTCGAAGTTTGATCGGCGGCGCTTTGGCTGGACTCTCGCAGACGCAAAAAGCCAAAAGCGCCCGCTGATTGAATGGCTGCTCGGTTTCCGATCGAGGGTGACGCCCTCCATAACGCAGAATCCAACGCGCTGCCGGTTGAATCATGAAGTTTCTGATCGAGGGCGGCGCGCCCCAAATGGTCTGAAGGATGGACGTTTCTAGTTACCTCAACCGAATAAACTACCGGGGTCCGCGTGACGTGTCGGTCGAGACGCTGCGCGAGTTGCACAAGCAGCATTTGCTCGCGGTGCCATTCGAGAACCTCGACAATCACATCGGACGACAGATCGTTCTCGACGAAGAAAAGTTGATTCGCAAGATCATCGAAGAGCGGCGAGGTGGAATCTGTTACGAGCTGAACGGCGCCTTTTACGCACTGCTGCGAGCGTTGGGCTTTGAAGTGACGATGCTTTCCGCGGGAGTCGCGCGCGAGGAGGGAGGGTTCGATCCGCCGTTCGATCACATGGCGTTGCTCGTTCAGTTGGAAGAGCGATGGCTCGCTGATGTAGGATTTGGCGATTCGTTTCGCGAGCCCCTGCGACTGGATGCGCGGGTCGAGCAGGTGCAAGACAACGACGCTTATCGATTGGTTGAAGAAGACGGCCACCTGATACTTGAACGGCGCGAGAAAGACTTGTGGAAGCCGCAGTATCGCTTCACTCTCGAACCATATCAATATTCTGACTTCGCCGATATGTGCCACTATCATCAGACGTCTCCCGAATCGCCCTTCACTAAGCGGCGGACGTGCACGCTTGCGACTCCGGATGGAAGAATCACCGTAACCGGCATGCGGCTGATCCGCACCATTTGCGGCGAAAGACAAGAACGCGAGCTTGGAAGCCACGATGAGTGGACAGTTGCGCTACAAGAGCACTTCGGCATTTCGCTCACGAGTTCAACTCTTCAGGAAAGATGATGACAGCAGGTTACTCCGGAACTCCGCTGACACGGAAGCTCGGGATCAAGGAAGACTTCCGGGTGGCGCTGGTTGGGGCGCCGGATGGATTTCGGGAAGAGTTGAGCGACCTGCCGCCTTGCGTCACGTTTGTCACCAGTCTGTCGGCGCAGCTCGACTTGATTCTGTTCTTTGCGAAGACGCAATCGGAACTTGTGCGGAACTTCTCGAGGCTCGCCGCGCGGCTTGCACCAGCCGGGATGCTCTGGATAGCCTGGCCTAAGAAAGCGTCCGGCGTCGCGACTGATCTGGCTGATTATCATGTGCGCCAGATAGGTTTGGACGCCGGGCTCGTCGATGTGAAGGTCTGTGCCGTTAACGAAATCTGGTCCGGGCTTAAGTTCGTTATTCGGGTGAAGGATCGACCAGGTCGAAGATAAGTTGATACCCGGAGGTCTAAATGTAGACCTCGCCGCTGCGGCCCGCGTGGAGGAAGCAGGCGGCTGCCAGGAATGGCGATGATTCTCAAGCTCGGAGTCGGGAAGGTGGGCTTGCCCCGCTGTCAGTCAGGAGAGTGCTGGCCCCATTCACAGCGGGGGCAAGCCCACCTTCCCGACTCCGAGCTTGAGTAATGCGCTGGTGATTTGTGGACCTGCCCACCAATCGCCGAACGCAAAAACCAATCGCACGAGCCTCATTTGGATACCGCGGCCGCGTTCTCTCGCGGCCCGGCGTTTTTCACATACTTATCCATCCAATTGATCATCTCGGCCAGCGTGTGAAGCGTGGACTCGCGCCCCGTGTAGCCGTGAGCTTCGAACGGAAGCGTGACATAACGCACCGTGGCGCCGTGGCCCTTCAGAGCCATGTAGAACCGCTCTGATTGAATCGGGAACGTGCCCGAGTTGTCGTCCGCTTCGCCGTGGATAAGCAGGATCGGTTCCTTGATCTTATTCGCGTAGTAGAACGGCGACATCTTGCCGTAAATCTCCGGCACTTCCCAGAACGTGCGCCGCTCGGCTTGGAACCCGAACGGTGTGAGCGTGCGATTGTAAGCGCCGCTCCGCGCGATGCCCGCCCGGAACAAATCCGAGTGCGCCAGGAGATTGGCCGTCATGAAAGCGCCGTAGCTATGCCCCCCGACGCCGATCCGGTCGCGGTCGGCTACACCCATTTCCACAACCTTGTCGACAGCGGCTTCCGCGCTGGCGACGAGTTGCTCGACGTACTTGTCGTTGGCCGTCTCGCCCGATCCGACGATTGGCATCGCCGGGTTGTCCAGGATCGCATAGCCCTGAGTCAGCAAGAACAGGTGAGATATGCCACTCACTCGGGTGAAGCGATAGGGCGAGCCCGAGACCTGGCTGGCGGTGTCAGTGTCGGTGAACTCGCGCGGGTAAGCCCACATGATCAGCGGCAGCCGTTCGCCTTGTTTGTAGCCGGCCGGCAGGTAGAGAGTGCCGGACAGCCTTACGCCATCCTTTCGTTCATAGGTGATGAACTGCTTCTCGACTCCGGCGAGTTGCGGCGCGGGGTCCTTGAACTGAGTGATGGCGCGCTTTGTTCCGGCGGCGAGATCGCGCACATAGTAGTTCGGCGGTTCCGTCGATGTCTCGTACTCCGTCAGAATCGTCTTTGCGTCGTCATCGAGCGGCGCGATGATCGCCTCGTAGGTCTTCTCGGCAGAGCGGAAGAGACGTTCGGTCTTAAGGGTCTTCAGATTTAGTTGATCGAGAAAGGGCCGATCGCCGTCGGCGGACGAGCCTGTTCCAGCGAGAAGAATGCTATCGCCGTTTTGCAGAATCAGGCCCCCGCCCAACCCGCCTCCAAAGCCACCGCCGCCGCGTCCGCCACCAGCGCCGTTGTCTCTCCTGGCTACAGGATTTCCGGGGTTGGTATATGCGTCTTGCTGCCTGCGATCCCAAAGCTTGCGCGGCTCGGCGCCCGCTTCGAGAATCCAGGTCCGGGTGCGGCGCGTCGCGCGGTCGGATTCACTCAGCAGCGCGATGCCCTTCTCGGTATAAGACAGGCCGGTGAATCGCCACTCCGTCTTTGTGATCTCGGCGGGCTCGCCGGAGAACGGGGCGGCGAGCGCAAAGACCTTGTCCCGGAACGGAACTTTGTTCTTAAGGTCTCCGTTGTCGAGGGCTTCGGCCCAGGTTAGAGTCGCGGGCTGATCCGGACGCCAGCGATAGCTACGGGGGCCGGTCTGTACGCCATTGATTGGAATGCCTTCGCTCGACGCCACATCGGCGATCTTCTTAACGACTTCGCCGCGGCGGTTCCAGATCTCGACTTCTTTGGGGAACCCGCCCATCGGCACGAGCCGCGAGAACGGCCGCTTGATGCGCGACACCAGAATGAACTCGCCGCTTGGCGACGAGGTCACGTTCTCCAATAAACCCGGGCGGCCGATCAGCGTCTTCCGTCCCGCGGCGCTGTCTATTGTCGCGAGCTGGCTTGTGAAGAAGTATTCGAATAGGTCCTCATCGTGGTTGGTCTTGATCATGTCCTCAAAAGTCGCAGTCGGCGCTGCCTTGCCGTGGTTCTCCTGGATATTGGGTCCGGTTGGCACCCTCGGCTCGGCAGGCGCGGGCCCGCGGCCGGCGGGCACGAGTTGAACCAGCAACGTGACGCCGTCCTTTAGCCAATCAACCGGATCGCCAACGGTCCCGTTCAGCCTGTCTGTCCCACTTACGAGTTTCGCCTGTCCAGTCGCCGTGTCGGCCACCCAAAGCTCGATGCCGTTCTCCTTGGTGTTGGTGAACGAGAGCCGCTTGCCGTCAGGCGAAAAGCTCACGCCGCCGATGTTCGCATTGGGCGGGGCGGTGACTTTCTTTTCCGTTCCATCGGCGACCGATTTCAGCGTAATGCCCGCGGTGATCCCGGTACGCTGTTGACGTCCGTTTGTTTTCGGGTTGATGCGAGCGCCGGCGATGCGGTGAATCGGCTCGGCAAGCTCGGCGATCGTAGGCATGCTGCGCCGGTTGAGCAGCGCGACGGTTCGATGGTCTGGTGCTACGACGACGGTAGGAGTGGGCGGCGCGTCCAGAATGTCGACTATGACCTTGGGCGGCGTCAGGTAGCCCGACGTAGAGTTGGATTGCTGACGCGTTTGTGCGTACTGCACAGCGGCCGCGGCGACTACGAGCGCAGCGGCATAGGCGAACGTTCTCTTTCGCATGGTGAGCCTCCTGCATTTCCACTGTGTCTTGGCTTAGTGAGAGAGGCCGTATTGTATCAGGAGGCGCAATGGCGGGCCACGAAAAAAGGGGAACTGTCCTGATCTCGTGTTGATACTTGCAGTCGCCTTGGGGCAAGACCGATGACGGGCGACGAAATATTTGGACTGCGGCGGCCTTTGTGCGTTGCCGCCGCTTTTGGTATTCGCCAAGGAAACGCAGAAAGCGGTGGCAACGCAAAGACGCCACCGCAGTCCAAATATCCGGATGCCCGATACTGTCTTAGTCGATCGACCAACACACTTACCGAAAAAAGGGGAATCGTCACGAATCCCTTCTCGCGGAGAGGCGGCATAGAGCCCCTCGCAGCCGCGGTCCGTTTTGGAGCGATGACGTAACAGGGGCAAACTTCCGGAATGCTTTGGCCAACTAAGCGTCATTCCTCGCGGGGAGTTCTTTGAGCCATACCATGGTCTCGGGATCGTCCTTCCACCCGCGCTTCAGTTCCTGCACCGCCGCTTGCCGAACATTATTGTCGTCATCATTCGCGGCGCGGTCTTTGAGCAACGGCAAGGTGTCGGGATCGTCGTTCCACCCGCGCGCCAGTTCCTGCAGCGCCGCTTGCCGAACAGCCCAGCTGTCGTCATTCGCGGCGCGGTCTTTGAGCAACGGCAAGGTGTCGGGATCACCCTTCCACCCGCGCGCCAGTTCCTGCACCGCCACTTGCCGAACAGCCCAGCTGTCGTCATTCGCGGCGCGGTCTTTGAGCAACGGCAA
>JBBPIG010000014.1:72321-72508 GCA_038040445.1 Acidobacteriota bacterium
GGTGTCGGGATCACCCTTCCACCCGCGCGCCAGTTCCTGCACCGCCGCTTGCCGAACATCATTGTCGGCATCATTCGTGGCGCGGTCTTTGAGCAACGGCAAGGTGTCGGGATCGTCCTTCCACCCGCGCGTCAGTTCCTGCACCGCCGCTTGCCGAACATCATTGTCGGCATCATTCGTGGCGCGG
>JBBPIG010000014.1:72608-72781 GCA_038040445.1 Acidobacteriota bacterium
CAACGGCAAGGTGTCGGGATCACCCTTCCACCCGCGCGCCAGTTCCTGCACCGCCACTTGCCGAACAGCCCAGCTGTCGTCATTCGCGGCGCGGTCTTTGAGCAACGGCAAGGTGTCGGGATCACCCTTCCACCCGCGCGCCAGTTCCTGCACCGCCGCTTGCCGAACATCAT
>JBBPIG010000014.1:72881-169727 GCA_038040445.1 Acidobacteriota bacterium
TGTCGGCATCATTCGTGGCGCGGTCTTTGAGCAACGGCAAGGTGTCGGGATCGTCCTTCCACCCGCGCGTCAGTTCCTGCACCGCCGCTTGCCGAACATCATTGTCGGCATCATTCGTGGCGCGGTCTTTGAGCAACGGCAAGGTGTCGGGATCGTCGTTCCACCCGCGCGCCAGTTCCCGCACCGCCGCACGCCGCACAGCCCAATTGTCATCATTCGCGGCGCGGTCTTTGAGCAACGGCAAGGTGTCGGGATCGTCCTTCCACCCGCGCGCCAGTTGCTGCGCCGCCGCTTGACGAACCTCCGGATGAGCATCATTCGCGGCGCGGTCTTTGAGCAACCGCAGGGTGTCGGGCTCGCCGTTCCAGCCGCGCGCGAGTTCTCGCACCGCCGCTTGCCGAACCTCCGGTGCGTCATCATTCGCGGCACGGTCTTTGAGCAACGGCAGCGTGTCGGGATCAACCTTCCAGCCGCGCGCGAGTTCTTGCACCGCCGCTTGCCGAACATCCGGGGTATCATGCTTCGAGGCGCGGTCTTTGAGAAACAGCATCGTGTCAGGATCGTCCTTCCATCCGCGCGCGATTTCCTGCACCGCCACTTGATGAACGTTAGAATTGTCATCCTTCATGGCGCGATCTTTGAGCCATGGCAAGGTGTCGGGATCGTCCTTCCATCCACGGGCGAGCGCTTCCACCACTGCGTTCCGCACAGACCAATTCTGCTCGTTCGCGTAGAGACCTTTGAGCCACGGTAGCGTGGCGGGATCGTCCTTCCGAACGCGCGGCAGTTCCCTGATCGCAGTTAGCCGCACATGCTCGACATCATTCGTAGCGCGGTCTTTGAGCAACGGCAACGTGTCGGGATCGTCCTTCCATCCGCGCACCACTTGCTGCAACGCCACCCTTCGCACCGATCCACTTTCATCGTTCATAGCCAGTTCTTTGAGCAAAGGCAGCGTGTCGAGGTCATCCTTCCATCCGGACGCCAGTTCCTCCACCGCGGTCCAGCGAACATATTCGTCACCGTCCGTTCCGCAAATCAGCCGAAGCCACGGTAAGGTACCGGGATCGTGCTTCAATCCACGCGCCAATTCCTCTATTGCAGTCCAACGCACGTCACTTGCGGTATCATTGGTGGCCAGCTCTTTGAGCAAAAGCAAGGTGTTGGCGTCGTCTTTCCACCCGCGCGCAAGTTCTTGGACTGCGACCTGCCGCAAATCATCATTGTCTTTCTTCACAGCGAAGTCTTTGAGCCATGGCAAGGTGTGGGGATCGTTCTTCCATCTGCGCGCGAGTTCCTGCACCGCCGCTGCACGCATCTCATTGTCGTCGTCGTGCTCGGCGCGGTCTTTGACTAGAGTCTGCGTCTCGGGATCGTCCTTCCATCCGCGCGCGAGTTCCTGCACCGCTGCGCGCCGCACAGCCGGATTGGCATCCTTCGTGGCGCGATCACTGAGCCAGCTTATTGGCTTGTCGAGCAGCTGCGCGTTGACCAGCGCCGCCACAGCTTTGGCATGCAAGCGATTGCACCGCTCCGCCTCCTCTCCCCACTCCTCATAAAAATAGGGAAAGTCGAAACGCAGAAGCCCTTCAAGCTCCGTACGCGCATCGACAGAAACTGCGCCAAGAGTCCGAGGATTCCGTAGCTCCTGGCAGCATCGTGCGGCAAGAAAGAGGTGGTGAAACTCGTAGGTTGGATCGGTCTGCTCCAGCAGGAATTCGACGATCTGCCTGACGTGGCCGGGGGACTTTTTGCCGATGAGCCCCGCGATCAAACAAAGCGTTTCGTGCCAGCCTTCATCTTGCCAATGAGCACTGAAGACCTGGTCCCGCAGGTACGCAAGATCGAGGCTCGCTTCGAACTGCTGAACAAAGGCTTCAGCGCAAAAGTATTCAAGGAAGGTGCGATGGACGAATGCATAATGATTATTTCCCAGGTCACAGAGAATGAAATTCTGCCCCCGCAATTGTTCCACGAGTACATCTGCCAACCCGTGCGGATTGGGGAACAGGGTTTTCGTCAGGTACTCACGCAAGATCCGTTCAAGGTCGTGGCGCGCAATGATATTGCCGCGTTCGCCTGACGCAGTGGTCTGCATGTGAAGGGCGACGGCTCGCAACATCGCCGCTTTCTCGTCGAACCCAATCCCAACCTCTTTCAGTTGCGGAAAACGTTCTTCCAGCAGTTCCGTCTTCCAATCCAGCAGCAGTAATTGCGCCGAGCGCTCGTACAGGCGCGCACGGTCGCGGGGCAGTTCCTGTTGCCGATTGAGAATCGCCATCAGCGTCAACAACAACGGGTTTCCGGCTAGCTCACGGATGGCCCGTGTTCTCTCAATCGCCTCCTCAAGCTGCATCAGTTTCCGTTGGCGGTCTCGTTCGTCGGTGAAGGTTTCCTGATGCCAGCGTTCGAGGAACGTTTCGATCTGGCCGTCTTCAAGGTCCTGCAACATGAAATGGCCGAAGCCCATGTCGGTCAGACGTTGCTGTGATCTCTCGTATCCGATGACCCGCGAGGTCAGGATGATCCGGACATTGCGGTACTCGTCCGCAAAGCGTTGCATGTCGGCGAGCGCCCACTTTCGCTGGTTCTCATCAAAGATCTCGTCCAGCCCGTCCAGCAACAGCACGACATTGGCGGTGCTCTTCAGGTATTCCTGTAATGCCAACTCGTTTATGCGGTGAAAAGTTGGACCTTCGTGCAGGTAGAGAAGGAAGCTCTTCGCTTCGTTGCAGGGCCAATGTGCGTAGTCGCGCAACTCGATCAGCAAGACCAACTGAGCATTCAGCAAGACCGCGTCGGCTCGTTCTTCCGCCCATTGCAGCGCCAGGTAGCGCAGCAGCGAAGATTTGCCCGAACCTGGATCGCCCAGAATGACGAGCCGTTCCTTGCGCGGATCGCCGGCGACTTCAAACACCGGGTGTGAAGCCTGACTGTGAAAGGCGCGCAGCCGTTCCTGGGTCATCTCTTCGCGCAATTCCAGATCGGCTGGGTCCCGCGTATCAGTCCCGCTCTGTTCCAAGAACCGGCGCCGCACCTCTTTAGGCAAGGTCAGTAATTGTGGCGCGTACTCCTGGGATTCACGAACGTTCTGTTCAACAAATATACTGTGCAGCTTTGCGATGCGGTCGGAATAAGGATCGAGGCTCTGCAATTGGAGCTTCTGATATTGTTGGAGCAGCGCTCGTCGATACGCGCCGAGGTCAAAGCCAGGCACGATGCCTAGCATCTGCCGAGTGGTTTCAGCGGTTTCAGCTACGGCTTGCGCCGCATAAATCTCGCGCAAGTCCTCGTCCTGGGCGCGCAAGTTTTTCAGCCGCTTACTGAACGTTCTGGCGACAATCTCCCAATCGAAATCGTCCGGCAGCCGGGCAGTCACTTTGGACGGCCAACCCTGTTCGAGTAAGACGCGATCGACAGTCGAGATGCTGGATTCAAAGGCTTGACCCAACGCGGCCTGCGCGTGCTCTGAGCGCACGAACTCTTTCACGTCATCGGCCCAAGCTACTGTTTCGTGCGCGGGCACGCCGGAGTCGCGCAACTGGTCATCGACTAGTTGCACCAGTTCCTTGAGCGCCTTGCCTAGTGCTTTTCCATGCTCATCTTTTTTCAGCGATTTGAAGACGCTGCCGAAACAGCTCTTGACGTAGGCTTTCGCCGAGTCGTTGACCACATCCTTGGCGAAGTCTTCCAACACGGGCCTGACCAGTGCGCCGGCCGCCTGGGTAACTCCCCACACTATCAACCAATCGATAACCATTTTTGGCTGCTCCGGCTTCTTTGGGGTTCAGATTTCGATCGCCTCGTAACACGACCCAGCCGCTTCTTGCACGGTGCGCTGTGCACGCTTAGCAATACCGAAATCCCTCGCTCGACCATCTCGAGTTGCTTGGAGCCGTATTCTATCACCCAGACGAAGCGTCGGACTAAAGAAACGGACGGCGCATCGTCAATTCTAGACAAAGCAAAATCGCGGTGATAAGTTGCGCAACCGTTTATCAGTGGGCCCTAAGAATGCACGGCAAACCAAGTGATGCATCTCCTCGCGGTTCAAGTGGACAGCGGTTTCGGAGGTCGATACAATGCCGAAACGAACGCTGAGTGGGGAACCGACTCTCGTTGACTGGAGCGAGTTTTGCCTACTCAGCTCAATTCTGAGATATCTGCACGTCAGGCGACAGGAGGACCCACAATGGCAATCACCGAAAGAGACTTTGTGGAGATTTTCGCGCGACATGGGCTTAGCCGTGACCTCGCGGTGCGCGGCTACGAGAGCTATTCCAGGACCTTAAACGAATCGGCCCATCTCGGGTCAGGAATCAGCGACGAGCTTGCCAAGAAAGATATCGATCTCATTGCGGCCGCGCTGGCAGCGGGAGCCTTGCGCAACGAAGCGGAACCTGTGCGGAAGAGAGGGTTCCTTTCACGCTTGTTCGGTAAGTGATGTATGGCCCATGATGTCTTCATCAGTTACTCTTCGCGCAACAAGACCACCGCCGACGCGGTGTGCGCAAAGCTTGAAGAACGACACATCCGCTGCTGGATCGCGCCGCGGGATATCCTCCCAGGTTCAGCCTACGGCGCGTCGATAGTTCGCGCAATCGGTGAGAGCCGGGCAATGATCCTGGTATTCTCGGCCGACTCCAACATCTCTCCACACGTAACAAGAGAGGTGGAAAGGGCGGTAGGCAAAGCCATTCCCATACTCCCCTTCCGCATCGACACGGTCGTTCCTACAGACGACATGGAGTATTTCTTGTCGGCGACTCATTGGCTCGACGCCATGACGCCACCTCTTGAGGCGCACTTGCAGAGGCTGGCGGAAGTCGTCGAGGTGCTGCTTCAGCACTCCGCCTCAACATCGTCCGCGTCTGGCGATGTGCCGATTCAGGCGCCGCCCCAGGCAGCCATTGAGAAGGCTGGAGACAAGCCCAATACGCTTACCACCTATTTGAATCGCATCAGGGAGGAATGCGGTCAGACTTTTTCCAGCGAGCTGGTTCGTCCTGATCGCGTCTATGTGCCGCAGTTCGCAAGCCCGTTCGGAGATCCGGCCGCCGAGGCCAATCTCTCAGATGTGATGAAGGAATTCTGGACAAATCGAGGGCGGCGCGTTGCCGTCCTTGGAAACTACGGGATGGGCAAGACCTACTTCACCTGGCGGACCACGCTGGATCAGACAGACCGCTGCGACAATGAAAGAGAAGCTACGATTCCGATTCTTTTTCCGCTGAAAAAATTCAACTACACCGCGTCGGCGGAACAAGAGCAAAAAAAGAAAGACCTGGTCGATCAGGTAATGGAACATGCCATCTACTTTGATTTCCCCAGGGTCGATCGACAGCAGTTTGTTCGCTGGATCGAAGACGGCGTAGTTGGGATCATTCTGGACGGGCTGGACGAGCTGTTGATCCCGCGTACGAAGACATGGACTGAGGTTGTCCAACCTCTATTGGACCTTGAACGGGCGGGCTTTGTTATTACTTCGCGTACGTCTTACATCCAGACCTTCGATAAGGAATTGGCGCCGTACTCGGTTTTCGAACTGCTGGCATGGGGCGCCAGGGAATGGCATCAGTATCTGGAATGCTCCAAAGAGGCGCTGGCGGCGGCTGGGGGCAAAGACTTGCTCCTCAACGCGGTTGCTAACAGGTCGAACCTTGCGACTCTCACCACGCGTCCGCTCTGGTGTTACATGATCGTCTCGATTGCAGACGAAATCCCGAAGCTCCGGGATCTCCAACTGAGCGGATTGTATCAGCAGTTTCTTGACCGAGCTGTGAAACGACGGCCGCTGATGGACTCACTCCTCACGCTTGCCTGGCAGTATTGCGCGATGGAGCGATTCGCTGAAGAATGCGCCCGCAAGCAAGAGTCATCGCTCGATGAGTCGCAATTGCTGACTATCCTGTCGAGGCTCTTTGAGGCCATCGGCCACAAGGAGCTGAAAGAATTCCTCACGAAACAGGTCCGCACTTACGCCTTCTTGAACTGCGACCGCGACAAGAAATACAACTTCGGCCACAAGTCCTTCCAGGATTACTTCACCGCAACGGGCATCGGTCGCTGGATGGCCGAACAAAGTGCCGGATATCAGTCGGGCCCGCCTGAGTTCACCACAAGAGACCCTTTCATCGGTGAACGGCCGCTGAGCGACGAGCAGGCGGTGTTTCTGGCGGGTGTACTTCAAGAAGCGTGGATCCTGGAGTCTCTTGAGATTGTCCCGCCATCCGAAGGGAGGAAGCTGCACTCAAAGATCCTGCTCTTCCTTCAAAAAGAACTTTCGACGGACGAAGCTTCCCAGATCGCGAGGACGAATCTGTTTCGCGTCTATTTGAGTCTCGTTCGAGGCAGCGACAAAGAAGACCAACCCTTCCTGAATGGGTTCTGTCTGAAAAGCGCCAACCTGGCCGAAGCCGACCTGAGCAATTGCACTTTCCAAAAGGTGGATTTTAGCGATGCTCTCCTGTCGCGAGCTTCGTTTCGGGGGAGCAGTCTTGGCGGGTGCACCTTCTTCGGCGCCACAATTGATGGAGCCGATTTCACGGACGCAGACTTGACCGGCGCCGATCTGGTCGGGGTTGAGAAGCCGAATCTACCTCCGGTATTTGCGAACTCCAAGGGTGTGGACCGCGCCAGAATGACGGCGCGCGAAAAAAGCTACCTCTTCCCATAACAGGAGTGCTCGATGTGGCAGGCTGACGTTCAAAGAAACGTCGAGGACTGGGCCCAGCTTTACAGCTCGTGGGAAGGGTCGGGTCCGGCGCAGGTTGTTTGCCTTCTCGATCCGCCGCGAAATGCGCTCCCGCCTCATTCCTATCAAGAAGCACAGCGAAACATGTACAACGTCTTCGACAGGCTTCCGGGCAAGGAAAGCCTCGTCGTGGGCTTGCAGGAAGATTTCATGAAAGAGCTCCGAACTGCCGCTGGGCTTTCGGACAACTACCTGGATAACGGCGGGTTGGGAATCGTCTATGCCCTGTCGCGAGCGAAGCCTCCCCCGGACGCGGTCGGCCTGGAAACCGCCGGCTTCGTCGAGGAATACAGGCGGGTCGAGAATCAAGCCATCGACTTCATGTCGCGTTCCGCTTCCTTCTTTCAGCTTGTGACTCGGGCATACGGCGAGGGAAAGAAGAAATACTCACCCGAGCTTTTGTCCTTCTTGTCGCTGGTTGCTTCCTACAGGCGAGACCATTCGATAGGGCTGAATGCGTACGTCTCTCAGCTTCTGAAGAAGGCGAGATCGCTGTCGATCAATCTCGGTGCGACGCGCTATAAGCCGCTCCTGGTTTTTGAATCCATCAGCCGCCTGGAATCGGAGGTCGCGAAAAGCAAGAACGAAAAGCTCAATGAGCTCGTCGAACCGCTCGCGCAAGCCATCTACGTCTTTTCCCAACCGGAAACCATCGACCGCCGCGCCGTATGGCAGCTTAAGCGCTATCTTCTTCAGGCTCCCACGGGGATGGCCACCACCAGGGAGCTGGATGAAATCACCGAAGCGGAGATCGAAAGAATCGAGCAGATGCTGCAGCAGGACACTCTCCCCGAGCCTCCCAGGAAGGTGGTCGAAAAGGCCTGTGAGCTCGTGAAAGAGCGATGCCTCACCGATGTGCTTCTCGTACGGCCGGGTGAAGATAAACAGGACCTTCTGGGTCAGCAGGGAGCCATGATAACGAATCTGCTCGAGCTGGCCGCGGTCCTCGGAATTGAACCTCGGACCTTTCCCTTGATAAGCAACTATGTGCACTACCTCTATTTCAATGAAAAGCTGAAGACGATCACTCATAACGCGCAAGGCAGAGCGTTAAGCGACTGCATGGCTCACCTCGAACGCGAGATTGCGCAACACCTCGCAAAAAGCACAGCCGAGCAGGCGCTGGTAGAAATGGATCCCGCGATTGAGTTCATGGAAGCGATGGGCCGGTATCATATCCTCCACGGAGAGGAATGGAAAAAAGTCGTCATCGGTTTTAGCGCTTCCGAGATTTGCGGAAGTCTATCCGATCTGGGGGTTGCGCTGCCGACCTCGTGGGAAACAAGAGCGGAGGAGTCGGATCGAGAGTTCGCGTCGGTTCGCGATTTCTTTGATCTCTCGGTATTGCGGGGAAAAGATCTGGCCGGCTCGCTTTGTGCGGCGATGGCGGGACGAAACCTGGGACGAGGCGTGCTCTATTGCGATGCTTACCTGCACGACAACCTGGCGCGATGGTTTCAGTCCCACGATGTGTCTTACACATTTCTGTTTCCCAGGTTCAGCGTCGGTTAAGGAGCGGGGGATGAATCCGGCCACGGTAACAGTCAAAAAGCGCTGCGAGTGGAATCGCTACTGTTCCTCGATTGCGCCTTTTTTTCCCGAGCGCTTGTTGGAGATCGGAACGAACCGCCCGCTTTTGGTAGGCCGCTGTTACCATTGCGAAGGTTTCGTCTGCAACCGCTGTGCTTCGCGCCGGCCTCACGAGACGGGACCCGGGACTTGCGCTTTCGATCCGTGGGAGTTGCTTTGCCCGCTTGAGGGCCAAACGCTCGGGCGGGGCGACGATTGGATCATCTTTGGCGGCGCCGCGGAGTCGATCTGCCGTTCCACCGGTCCCCCAAACGACCAACTGGTAAGCGAGGCTTTTTCTCGCGGCGTCGTCTGGAGAGATGACTCTCCGGAAGCCATAACGATTCTGCAATTGCTCGAGCAAGCGTTCGGTGCTTACGCGGCAGACCAGCGCCAGGCGGCCCTCGACATCAGCTCGAACCTTCTTGGATTATTACCGAACCACGTCAATGCGTTGTTGATGCGGCGCTGGGCTCTGGAAAAGCTCCACCGATTTGATGAAGCCTGGGAAACGTTGCGTACGTTTCTGCAGTCAAGTCAGGACCGCCTCACGCGAGGGCTCGGTGAGTTGAACGCTCTCAACTCAGTGGACAGTCAAACCAGAAACACTTTTTCGACTGAGATTCTCTCCGCGCTCAGGACAGCCGCCCCGGCGGGTAAAGATAGGCTTGTGCGGGATGCGCTCTCCAAGCTCATAGCGGAAATCGCGCCGGACCTAGCGCCATCTGTAAGCGGTCCAGCCGAAGCCGAGACCAGGGCTCCGGCGCAAAGGCCGGCTCCTCGGCCCCAAACTCCCGAGCCAGGCGCTGTGTCGTGTCACCGGTCTCCGAATCTCGAGGGTTCGCCGATGCGTGAGCTGGTCACCTCGATCCCGCCTGATACGCTGAAACAAATCTTGAGCGGATTGCCGCAAGACTCCTGGCATAAGGAACATTGGACGCAGTTTGTCATTCAATGCCGAAACGCCGGAGGGCTGAAATCCCTCGACGCCGATTCGTTCGCCGGTCGCGTCTGGAAACTTCCACGAGGTCCGGAGCTGACGGCTTATTCTCTTTCCGCCCAGATGCTGGTTGAGATGGGACAAGCGGTCGCTGAAAAAGCGGACCTTGACCTGACGGGCTTGTTCGATCTGTATGCCGGCGAGTGCTTCCTTCGTCCGACGCGGATTCGCGCCTGCTTTGGTGAATCCGAAGACGCATTTCTGGCGGGGGGACTCGCGGCCTTAGAGAGCCTCAAGACAGGCGCCTCACTTAGTGTAGATGAGCTCGCCCGCCTGCTGAATGAAACCGTACCCGGGCACGCGCCGCTCGAAGAGTGGGCCGGGGCACTGAGAGAATACATATGGGCGTGCCCGATGCTGATCGAGTCCGGCCAAGAACTGGGCTTTGGTCATAAGTCCTTCGAGGAATACTTTCTTGCAAGACATTTGTTCAGACGTCTGTTTGACGACGAGAAGCCCGACTTCAAGCTCGCCGGTTCGAGGTGTCTCGATCTGAATACGGCCATCTTTCTGGGCGAGCTCGTAATGCACTCCGACAAGCACTCGATGCTGCTGGAAGAGTGGCTGCGGATGAAGCGCCAGAGACGCAGTCTTTTTCGCGGCGCGGATGTGCCGACTTTCGTCAGAAATCTCGCGCTCGTTCGGTTGATGATCAAGAACGACGCGAGATCGCTAGATCTAACCGACGCCGATTTCAGCGACCTGGATTTGAATCACGCGGACTTCAGCAATTCGATCCTCGCCGGCGCCAACTTTCGAAACACAGATCTCCGCGGAGCCAGGTTCCTGGGCTGCGACCTGACCGGCGCAACATTCGACGGAAGCGATTTGACCGGCGCCCAACTTGACCCCGCGTGACAGGAGACTCTTATGGCCCCTTCAATCACCAAAACAGACCTCGAAGCAATGCTCGACCCGCGTTACGCCAAAATCATTTCCGAATCTTTTCCCAAAAACGCCAGCGGTGCGCTGATCGTTTTTGGCCACGAATACAGAGCCCCCGAGCAGCAGGAGAATCTGTATCTGGAGCTTGAACATCTCGTTCAGCGCGACCCGGCAATGCCCATATTCCTGGAGGGATTCTACGGCCCGAGATCAGCCTGGCCGGGTTCGCAAGCTGAAGAAGGACCCAAACCCACCGGCATGCGAAAGCTGTTTCAACGATTCTCCAAACCCGCGGAAAAACCGGACCCACGAAACGACCCGAGCTGGAGAGTAAGCCGAGCCCGCCAGCTTCTCAATCAAAAGGGCACGCTCGCCTCCGAGGTCCTGCCTCAAGTTCTCCCCGAGTACGCGGCGCTTTTCGGAGCCGAGGAGATGAGCCTTCTGGAGGAACAACAGTCAAAGCTCAAAGCGATCGACGCGCGGATTCAGGCCTCACTCGCGGGCCGCATCAAGATGCCAACCGGTACGTTCTTCGTCAGCACCTTCACCAGCATCTTCTATCCTCTCGTCGAAAGACTCGAGGGCCGGCTCAACGATCAACTGAAACAACTGATCGATCTGCGCAATCAGTTTTCCCGCGACGCGCGGCCGTCAGGCTATGCGTCGTCGCTGGCTGAGCTTGCAAAAAGCGAAGAGATCGACCTGGACGGCTACCCGGCGATCCAGTCGTTGACCGACGCGTTGGAGATGGAGCGATCGCTTGATTTCGACGCAGTCGAAGAGGAACGGATGGAGCTGGTCCAGACACTCGCGCGGCGTTCGGACGAGCAGTTGGACTATGAACGCGCAACCGCGGTTCGGCGCTGGCTCGAATTCGCGCCTTCGCATGAAAAGGCGCTTGCGGAAGTATACGGCGAAGCGCCACAGGAAGACCTCGGCATGACGTGGCTCACAAGGCTGATAACCATCTCGCAGGCGTACAAGGACAAGAAATACTCTTACGCGCAGTACCACGTGAGGCTGAGGGAATTGATGGACAGCCTCGGCATTGATTGCCCGGAAACCTCCCACCTGGGGAAATACATTCGGTACATCGTCCTTGCTGAGCAGTTCGATGCCAACGCGCTGGTTTCATCCGAGCTGTGGTCGCTTCACGATGAGCTCGCCGACATCTACACCACGTCGGCAACCGAGCGAGGGATCCTCAAGCTCGGCGCGGAGATCGAGAACCTGTATAAGTACGTTCTGCTGCGTCTCCCGGCTTCCCGCGTTCAATCGTTCCTTGCCGCCTCGCCGAGCGTAGGTCAATGGCTTGCAGACGCATACCGGCTCGAGCAATCAATCGGAGCCGCATCGCCTCCGGACAAGAAAACAATGGCGCAGAATGCCGCGCCGTACATCGACGACGCTTTGCCGTTGACCAGAGACTTCTACACTCTTGCAGCACGCCGGTCGGAGAAGCTTATTGAGAATGTGCTCAAATCGGACCTGGTGGGTATTCCGGTGGCGGCGCTGGTTTGCGGCAGGTTTCACCTGTATGAAATGACCCGCGCGCTGCGCAGCCAATCGAGGCTGGCTTGGGCGGTGATCGGCCCGATGCCCACGCGTTACTCGGAAGAGCGACAGCTTCAAACCTGGAACTGGATCTTTCCTACGCAGGAGAATTCGTTGGCGGAAACGTTCCCGGAGGATGATCGATAACCATTGGGCTTCTCTCCGGCGTCTTTGGTTCAGATTTCAGTCGCCCGGTAACACTTCGCTTAACCGTTTGCACATCTCTGCCGCGTCGCGAACTACCTCGTGCTCATCCAGCGTCGTCAATTCGCCTGCACGCATCAGCACACGGCCGTCGATGAGCACCGTTTCCACGTCGCTTGCTTGGGCGGCATACACCATCGCAGAAACCGGATCGGGATGAGGAGTCATATGCGGTCGATTCACCGAAACCAAGGTCAGATCAGCACGCTTGCCGGTTTCAATGCTGCCGATCTCGCTACCCAGACCCAGCGCGCGCGCGCCGTCGATCGTCGCCATTCTCAACACCCGAAGTGACGGCAAAGCCTCCGCTCCGTGAAGCGCCTTTTGAATGAGCGCCGCCGTGCGCATCTCGGTGAACATATCCAGGCGGTTGTTGCACGGCGCGCCGTCCGCTCCAAGCGAGACCGAAATCCCCTGATCGAGCATCTCGAGAACAGGGGCGAAGCCGGAGCCGAGTTTCAGATTTGACGATGGGCAGTGCGCGACATGAGTTCCGGTTTGCTTTAAGACTTTCATCTCGGCGGAGTTCAAATGAACGCAATGCGCGAGCATGACATTCGGCGCCGCCAGCCCGACATCGTTCAGATACTCGATGTTCCGGCGGCCAGTCTCGCGTTCGACCATTTCGATCTCATCTTTGTTCTCGGAGGCGTGAGTGTGGACCATCACCCCGCGTTCTCGCGACAGTTGCGCAACGCGTTCGAGCAGCTTACGGGTGCAGCTTACGGCGAAGCGCGGAGCGAAGCAGTAACGTATTCGGCCATCGGCGCGGCCGTGCCAGCGATCCAGGAGCGTCAGCGATTCCGCGATCGAAGCTTCAGTCTGTTCACGCAACGCTGCCGGAATGTCGTCGCCCTTGTCCATCATGCACTTGCCTATGGTGGCGCGAAAACCGGACTCCTCGACTGCCGCGAAAACAGCGTCAGTGTGGCGGACAGTTTCCATCGTTAACGCGCAGGTGGTTCCGCCGCGAATCAACTCAGCTATCCCCAGCCGCGCGGATGCGTAAATAGACTCAACGGTGTGAGCGGCTTCCATCGGCCAGATTCGCTTCGTGAGCCATTCGATCAGAGAAAGGTCATCGGCCGCGCCTCGAAACAGCGTCTGGCAGAGATGGATGTGAGTCTGGACAAACCCCGGCAACAACACGCAGCCGCGGCCATCAATCACCTCGGCGGCTTTGTACCCGCCGGCAGTAAGGAAGCGGCCCAAAGCAACGATGCGGCCGTGCTCGACAAACACATCTCCGTCGAAGATGTTGTTCTCGCCGTCGAGTGTTATGACGGTAGCCCCTTTTATGAGCAATGAATCGTTCATTAGTATCGAGAATACTCGAGGCCGATTTTATCCCGCATCCGCGGCGCCAGGAACTGTTGCGCGCCCGTGAACAGCCTCAGCGTTGTCAGCTACGAGCTGGTCATTGCGCTATCGGGCACGCTTGAATGGCGACGAGTTGCCATCGGCCGTCCCGCTCGGCATAGACGTGAATCGTTCGATAGTATCCTTCGATGACGTGGCCGTTGTATATCCACTTCGCAGTATCGACGGCCGTCAGCACAGCCGTTTGTCCGAAGATACGCACTTCAACGTTGTCGCGGGTCATAGACTCCATGGTGAGATCGCCGGACCCTACGTCCGCGATAAACTGGTCCGTGCCGTCGCCTTCAAGCGGATAGGTGAAGGTGCAGTCCGGAGCCATGATGCGCGCGAGCGTCGCAGTGTCGCGCTGGAGCAACGCGGCGACCCACTCGGTGTTCATTCGCCTAAGGTCGTGTTCGATCTTGCTATCGGTGGCCGCCATCGTCGGACTCCTTTTCGGCAAAGTGTCGCCTGCGACGAACTTCCCCGCAACAACGGCGCGTCATCCGTTTGCTGGAAAGCCTCGCGCTGTCCGTATCCGTTCAGCGATTTTACTTATGCCAAAGGTAGATTGAAAGAGAAACGAGAGCCGAGAACGCTTGAGAAGCGGATGCCGTTTGGGGAGAAACCCTTCTTGTTGGAGTCGCGGCGGGTCTACATCGGCCACTTATTGTCGACAAACTGCAGGCACAGGCGCTCGAAGCCGTCAGTGCCAGTCCATTGGTTGCGCACCAATGCGATGCTATTAAAGCTGCGATTCGGGCTGGTGATTCTAACGAATTCAAACTCAGGCGGCGCGGCCCTGACGCATACTCGAGCGCCGCTCGGGCTGACGTTTTCGGTGACCGCTGCTTCACGCGCGACTCGTTGCATCGACCCATCGAGATATTCCACGGCGACGGGCTCGGTTCGTTCCTCACGCGGCTCTCTGCGACGATCGGCGCCGTTCCACTTCTGAGTCCGAAATGTCGCCCACGGCTTGTAAAGATAGTCGGTAGGCGGATGGGCGCCGATAAACTCGAGTCCAACAACGCGAAAGCCATCGATGAGAGGCTCGACTCGACGCACGATCGCGTACATATTGTAGCCGGCCTCCGAAAAACCATGGCTGCGCAGTTTGGTAGGCAACGGTAAGGTTATGTGGACGACCAGCCCGTGTTTGACGCGGCTGCGCATTCGAACCGCAACACCCATGCGGCTGACATCAATGGTCTTGCTTACCTCTTGCCATTTTCCGCCCGTGCCGTCGTAGCCGGCCACAAGCACCGGGACGGAGAGTTTGAAACGTTCACAGCGCCGTCGTTCGACGGGAGCCTCGGAAGCGTGCGCCTTGGTGAAAACCGGGCGCATCTCGGGCGAGACATTGATCTCCACGGCCTCGGCTTTCACTTTGGGAGTGCGAACCGATTCGCCGTCTCCCGGTTGTGCCGCGCCGGCGCGTTTTTGAGTCTGCGCTTCGGCGGCGTTGAGCGGCAGTGTTGCATACGCGCGGGGACTGCGCTGCCCGTCGTATTGCGCGCGCTTGTCGGTGTTGGTCAGCACCGAGAATGCTTGCGACACTTTCTTAAATGCCTGATCGACCCTCACCAGCATCTCATCGGGCACTGCGGCTCTGACTTTGTGGTAAGACGGATGAAGTACCGTGACCGCCTTCTGATAAGCCAGAATCACTTCTTCGTTGTTGGCCGAGCGTTCGAGGCCTAGTGTTTGATAGAGAGTGTTCGCGCCTTCGACTCGCTCGAGCAGGTATTCGATCTCGAGGTAGTAAGCACTAATCAGCTTGCCGGTGTTCAACGGCGCCGACCGATGGATTAGTCCGCCGGAGTTGCTCATCCGCGTCTCAGATCGGTAAAAGTGAGTTTCTTCTGCGGGGGTAGAAGCCAAGATTACTTGGAAGATGAAGCCATTATGAACGCATTGTCCTATTCGTCAACGGTTTTGTTGGGGCGAACGGAGTACGCTGCCCCGTGCGGGCACGCACACGGCGTCACTAATCCAGATCGTGCGCAGCCATAAGGTCAGAGAGTCTCTTCTAGGGAAATTAACTGTTACGACATCGCCTGGCTTGACCATTCCGCTTTGCATTAGAGCGACTGATCGGCGTTTACCAATACCGCACTGGTCAGATCATTCAGATCTTCGTCGCTCCAAGCCTCACTGTCGTCGGTCGACTTATCGTAGCCATAACGTTCCTTCAAAAAGAAGATGAAATCCTGCGCTTCAGATACTCTCTCCGGGGGGAGAGCACTAAGAGCGCTTATTATCTCTTCAACTTGCCTCTTACTCAGCATCGGTTCTTTCCTTTCTGGCGGCGCCGCGAATGAATCGCGCCGCCGGAGAATCCTTCATCGGAAGCGTGTACCTGCGAATGCCATCGTACTTGTACAGTGCTCCGGCGACCGCAGGAGCTGTGGGTACGAGTCCGATCTCGCCAACGCCCTTCGCGCCGAACGGTCCCTGCGGATGTGTATCTTCAATCATGATTAACTGCACTTCGGGCATGTGTCTCGCGCGCAGCAAGCCTTGCGAGTTAACGGTCAACGTCTGCGGTATTCCGTTCTCAACTCTGAACTCCTCGGTCAGCGCGTAGCCCAGACCCATGTGTATGGAACCTTCTATCTGGCCTTCGAGCAGCGCGGGGTTCATCACTTTGCCGACGTCATGCGCCGCGACGACTTTCTTGACGCGGCCGTCGTCGTCCAGAATCACAACCTGTGTCGCAAAGCCGTATGCGAAATGCGTCCTGGGCTTTTCAACTTTCGTTTCGAGTGAGACCGTGTCGTCTATCAGAACCTCGCCGTAGTAAGTCTTGCCCGCCAGGTCCCTCAACGTCTTCTGCTGATCGAGGTCAGCCTTGAGCTTGCGCGCGGCTTCCTGCACCCCTCGGCAACCAAGGAAGGTCCCGCGCGACCCGGTCGTTTGCCCGCAATCCAACTCGTACTTCGTGTCGGCCGACACAAAATTGAAAACGCCCGGTGAAAGCCCGGTCTCTTCGCAAGCGGTCTGCTGCAGTACGGTGAACAGCCCCTGCCCCATCTCGGTGAATCCCGTGTATATGCCGACCGTTTCGTCGTCGCGCACTTCGAGCATCGCCCTGCCGTATTCCGGCATGCCGTTGCCGATGCCCACGTTCTTGATGCCGCAAGCGATCCCCGCGTACTTCGCGCTCTTGTAAATGTCCTTCACTGCCTCGAGAGTCTTCTTCAAGCCGACGCTCGATTCCATCACCTGGCCGGTACAGAATGTTCCGCCCACATCCAGGGCGTTGAGGTAACGAATTTCCCATCCGTCGATGCCGACCTTCTCGGCAAGGATGTCGATCATCGAGTCGATCGCGAATGCGGCTTGATTGGCGCCGAACCCGCGCATCGCCCCGCACGGCGGATTGTTTGTGTAGGCCGCAAGCGAGACGACATGTACGTTGTCGACCTTGTAGGGCCCGGTGCAGTGACCCGCGGCTCGCTCGAGGACTTTTGACCCGACCGATGCATAGGCGCCTTTGTCGCCGATCATGTCGGCTTTCACCGCGGTAAGCCGTCCCTCGGCGTCGCAGCCAACCGTGTAGGTCATTTTAATAGGATGGCGCTTGGGGTGAAGGCGCAGGCTTTCCTCGCGGCTCAGCGTGAGCTTCACGGGACTGCCGGTGATCCGGGCGAGCAGCGCGGTCTGAGCTTGAACGCTCATGTCTTCCTTGCCGCCGAATGCGCCGCCGTTTGAAACCAGCGCGACAAAGATCTTGCTTTCAGGCATCCCGAGGAACGAGGCGATCTGTCGCCGGTCGTCAAAGACTCCCTGGCCCTGTGTGTACACTCTCAGACCGTCGCCTTCCGGCATAGCGATGCACGACTCGGGTTCGAGGTACATATGCTCGATGAATTGCGTTTGAAATGTGTGCGTCGCGACGTGAGCAGAACTCTTCAGCGCCTCGTCCACGTTGCCGCGATTGATTTCAGACCTGCTGAGCAGGTTACCCTTCTTGTGAAGCTTCGGCGCGCCGGGTTTCAGCGCGGCTTCCGGGTCCGTAATCGGCTCGCGCACTTCATAATCGACCTCAATTGCCTGAGCCGCCATTCGAGCCGTTCGTCTATCGATTGCAGCAACGGCGGCGATTACGTCGCCGACGTAGCGGGTTTCTTCGCCTTCGGCGACGAACATTGGCCAGTCGTTATAGATCAGCCCCTGATGTCTCTGCCCCGGCGTGTCGGCGGCGGTGACTATCGCAGCGACCCCGGAGATCTCTTTCGCCTTGCTGGTGTCGATGCGTTTTACAAGCGCGCGCGGATGCTCGGACAACAGGACGGCGCCGTGAAGCATTCCCGGGAAGCTCATGTCGTCGATATACGGCCGGTCGCCCAACGCAAGCTCGCGAGCTTCGTAGCGCGGCGTGCTGGTTCCGATTCGCCCGTGATGGCCATTCGACTGCGCGACGGCTTCGCCTCTCAGCCCTTTCGCCGCCAGCTTGATTGAGTCGACGATCTTCACGTAGCCGGTACACCGGCAGTGATGCATGCTCAAGATGCGATTGATTTGATCGTCACTCGGATCTGGGGTCTTATCGATCAGGTTCTTGGCTCGGACTACGATGCCGGGCGTGCAGAATCCGCACTGCAATCCGCCGGCAGCGATGAAACTGTCAGCGAAGGTGTCACGCTCGAGCTCGCTGAACCCTTCGAGGGTCAGCACGGTCTTGCCGGCGACGCTTTTGGCGGGCACCGCGCACGCGACGAGCGCTTTGCCGTCGACGATCACCGTGCAGCATCCGCACTGACCTTGGGGACTGCAGCCATCCTTCGGCGAGATTACTCCGCAGCGCTCACGCAATACTTCCAGTAGCGACGTTCCGTCTTCAACCTCGACCGCGCGCGCGCTTGCGTTCAAGGTGAACTCGATTCGGTTAGCCATGGCCTATTACCTCGAAATGCGAGAGCCTGCGATCCCTGAGGCGGCAACGGTCTCGTTCATGCTCTGAGTTCGCATCTGTAGCGGCGATATTTTAGCACGTCCGAGGTTGTAGATAATTAGTAATCTCATCGCGTGCCGATTCAACGACGGGCGCACGCCCTGTCAAAAAGGTTCGCCTCACGGGAACTTTATTAAGCGTGTTGTCCGGATGTATAGGTTCAGCGCGGCAGGTTCGCGGATGCGGCAGGTATTTTATTCGTTGCTGCTGTTGGAATACTCCCACTGCTCTGGCAAAGCTTGCGGACCGGGACGAATGCCGGCGATATCCGGGTCTTCGCCTTCGATTCGCGGGGCGCGCGGCCGCTCTTTTGATTCGATGCGTCGCTGCTCCTTTTCTTTCTGTTTCTGCTGACGAGCCTTTTCCTTTTCGCGTTTCTGAAAAGTCGGCCTTGATTTCTTCGCCATTGATTTCTCCTTGGTTGTCGCCCAGCTTCGGTTTCGGGTTCGTTCAGCAGTAAACCGGAAAGTTAACCCTACTCGTCTTCCAACTCATCAACGCGGCTAGCGAAATTGTCGCCGCTCAGATCGTCCTCGGCGCTCTCTTCGCTGTCGTCGCCAAAGAACCGGCCTCCCGGCCGTTCACGTATCGGCTGTTTCGGCGCGTTGCGGTCTGACGACTTGCCGCCGCGTCCTCCGGGCTTGCGGCTTCGACGCGGCGCCGCGTCGGGCCCAAAGCTTCGGCCGCCTCTTTCGGTCGTGCCCGGCGGCTCGGGCGACATACGGCCCAAGGACGGGGACCTGGGGGGCCCAGCTGATTGCGGTCGATCTTCGCGCTCGCGAGCTTCATTGACTGCAAGCGGTCGACCCATGAAAAGCTGGTTGTTGAATCTCCGAATCGCCTCTTCGGCTTGAGAGCGTTCGTTGAATTCGACAAACGCAAAGCCGCGCGGCTTGCCTGACTCGCGATCAATTGGAAAGTAGATGTATGAAAGAGGAGCGATTGCCGAGAACAGCTCACGCAGCGCCGCCTCAGTCGCGCTGTAGGGGAGGTTTCCAACAAAAAGACGGACAGCCATCCAATCCCTCAGTTCTCAGTTGCTAACCTGGAACAAATTGCGAGTTCGCCCGGAGGGCTCTATTCGTTAACTAAAAAAACGACCCATCGACCACCGCTCAAAACGCTGGCCTGGTGTCGCTTTTGGGGAGCCACGGCGAGCAGAGTCGCCGTGGCAGGTCCCTCGCCGATTCAGTATCGGTTTCCGCCGTATCCCCCGCGGCCGCCGCCGCCGCCGCCGCCGCCACCACCACGACCGCCGCGGCCACCGCCGCCACCTCCGCCGTAGCCGCCGCGACCGCCGCCGCCAGAACGCTCCTCACGGGGACGCGCTTCATTGACCGTAAGCGCACGGCCGTTCATTTCGGTTCCGTTGAACTGCGCGATTGCCTTCTCAGCATCCTCGTTGCTCATTTCCACAAAGCCGAAGCCCTTCGAACGTCCAGTGTCACGATCCGTGATGATATTAGCCGACTCGACCGGTCCAACCTGTTCGAACAGGTTAGTCAGATCCGCCTCTGTCGTCTGGTACGACAGGTTTCCTACGTACATTCTTTTACCCATATCTCTCCTGAAATTGGCTAAGAGGAACTTCCAAGACCTTGCGGGAAGAGGGTGAAAAGCAGAATCAAACGCTCTCCGAGCTAAGACAAGACGCTCCCGAAAAAACAAAACCGAATGGCAGCGCTCGGGCTGCCACAGAACGTGTTGAGTCTATCAGGTGAGGCTATCCAAGTCCAGAATGTCATTTGGCTTCACAGATCTTCTACACGAAGCTTGATGTCGGCGTTCTTCCAGGCAGCTTCAAACTCTCGCTGAACAAACTTCGCGGCCGCCGTTTTGCCCTGCGATTTCAGGCTTTCCAGCAATCCGAATAGCGCGCGCCCGTTGCGAGGGTGCTTCTTGAGCTCCGCCCTGAACACTCGTTCAGCCTCGGGATATTCGCCGTTCAGAATCAGAATGCCACCGAGCGACTCTCTGACCGGAATGTACCAGTCCTCTGGCTCATCGTAGTTCAAGGAGTCTTCAAGCTCGACCGCTTTTTTCAGGAACTCGATGGCGGCCCGCTTGTCTTTCCTGGCCATCGCGATCCTTGCACTCAGAACGTTGTCGGCTATGCTAAAGACGCTGCCGGGGGTGTTGAAACCGTACGGCCTGTCGGCAGGAACTGCCTTAGTGGCAGTGACCAAAAGACTCCGCTCCTTCCCCGCGCTATCAAGCTTGCCCGTCGATGCATAAGCCATCGCGCGACCGAAATGCCATAGAGCGGTTGTGATGACTAGCTTCTGATCAGGCGCGGGCGCTTTCAGAATGTCATCCCACTTGCCGAAGCGGACCATTAAGAGCGTTGGGGTCGGCATAAACGCATCGAGTATCGGCAAGACAGCTTCGAGCATCGGACCATCCCCTTGAAGGAACTGGCTGAGGTGCGCATACAGTTGATCGCCCGCTCTCTTCGCATCTTGATACCGTCCCTGCATGCTATGGGCTACAGCCAGAAAATGCAGATTGTGGCTGTAGTACATCATCGGATACATACCTTGCTGGCCCGTAGTCTTGAAATACTCGCGGTCCGCTTCGGCCGCGTAGGCATTGCTACGCGCAGCAGCCTCGTAGTTACCGGATCGGATGTCAATGTGAGCGGGCATGTGCACCAGGTGGCCGGCAGCCGGCGCCAATACCTTGAGCCTTTGAGCGCTGGGCAGCGCCCACTCGGGGTGAGGAGACGCCTCGACCGCGTGAATGTAGTAGTGGTTCGCGCCCGTGTGTTGAGGGTCGCGCCGCAGAACCGACTCGAGAACTGAAACGATTTCTTCGGTGCCTTCGGCTGGTTTCCCGTCGCTTGTCCAGAATTGCCACGGCCGCAGGACCATTATGCTTTCCGCGTAAAGCGTCGCCGCGTCCAGATCATCGGGGAAGCGCCGGGCTACATCAGCCATCGCGTTCTTGTAATTCACGCCGAGCTTCTTCAAGTCGGCTTTCGGATCGTTCGAATATCTCGTCGCCAGAGCGTCTATATAAGCGCGCTCGGGCTCGGAAGCTTTCGAAGCCATCGACAGGGCTTTCTGCACGGCCTCAAAGGCGGCTTTCTCGCGTTGAGCATCGATGTCCATGTTGATGTTCGGACCAAGGGCCAACGCGATTCCCCAATGAGCCATCGCCAGTTGAGGATCGAGCTCGGCCGCGCGCTTGAATGAACGGATTGCTTCATCGTGATTGAATCCGTAGACGAGCGCGAGGCCTTGATCGAAGAATCGCTGAGCGTCGGGATTGCTGGTTGAAACCGGATGATGAACGTCGCCCAGGCCCGGGATCAGCGTGGCCGGCTTCGCTTCACTGGCAGGAGTGTGCACGTGCTGCGCCGCCGTACTGGTCGCCAACAACAAGAGAGTGAGCGCAAATGAGAGTTTCATATTGACCTCGTGGTTTTCGTATAAGGATCGTCGGCACAGTTCTTCGTCCGTGGTTTGATTCGGCAGAAGTTGACTGTGAGCGATGAAAGCTAAGATGCTAGAAGATAACGTCGAAATCAAGCCGGAAGCGACGCTTGTGATTCCCGAAGAACACGCCGTAAGCCGGGTCTTCAATGTTGGAATGCACCTGAAGCGGATTGAAATGATTGGTCACGTTGAACCCGCTCACCGAGAAGCGCACCGTGTACTTGTCGCTCAGCTTGAAATCCTTGGAGATTCGCGAGTCCAGCGAGAAGAAGTTCCTGAAGCGATTCTGGTTGGGTATCCCGGCGTAGTTCTGGGTTACATCGGTTGACGCGTAAGGAAAGCCGTTCCGCCATTCGATCATCGGAGCGATTCGCATCTTCCACGGCAGGCGCACCAGACCCCAGGCCAGAAAACGGTTCGGCAAATCGCCCGAAAGGTTCGTGAACGTGTTTGGCCTCACAACCGGAAACGGAAAGTTCCCGAGGTAGTTGTTGAACTCGTTCAGGTCCCCGCGCGAACGGCTGTGCACGTAGGAAAAGAACAATTGCTGATTGTCCCTCAGCGAAAGCCGCGCGGTCAGCTCCAATTGGTTGTAGCCCGACCTGCCGCTGCCCCCCAGCACCAGCGCATCCTGTCCCTGCAAGACCCTTGGCGTGAAGATCACCAGACCGAAGGAGTTGCTCTGAAGGTAGTTCGCCCGGACGCGAAGCATCTTTGTGACTGGATGCTCGATCTCGACGTTCCACGTTTCGCTGTAGGGCGAGAAATTGCCTATGACATTCCTGCTAAAGAGGAGCGGGAACGTCGATATCGCGCGATCGGTTATGTTGATAAAATGGCGCGGGCCGTCGATGATTTCACCCTTTGGACCAAAGGTAGTAACGACTTGCTCCGGATAGCCGTTGAAAGCGAAGACGCTTAGGGGCACCCGATCGTAGAACAGACCGAAGCCGCCGCGGAGTGTCGTCTGTTGATTGGCAAAAGGGGTCCACGCCAGGCCAACACGGGGGGCTACCCGAATCGTATCGGTGATACCTTGCCGCTCGAAGCGCGTGCCTACATCCATTGCGAGCTTCGGCGTGATGACCCAATGGTCCTGCCCGAAGAACGCCGTCTCGAGATCGGTACGATCGAAGGTTTCCCCTCCGACCCAATCTATTCGCTTCACTAATCGCCCTTCATTGTCCTCGATCAACACCGGCCGCGCCGCGAACTCGCCGCGATTGCCGGTGTGCGCGATGGACGAGCCGAACTTCAAATTGTGAGCGCCGTAGAAAGCGATCGGGGGAAGCGAATATGTTTCGAGCCACTCGGCGCGCGAAGCACGGCGGCTCTGGCTGCTGAAATAATTCCCTGAATTGCCGGTCGGGGTAAGGACCATGTCCTGCTCGCCCTGCCCCCAGACATTCCCACTGAAGCGCTTGATCGCCAGAGTGCTTTCAAGCAAGCTGCTGCCTATCGTCCAGCGGTTAATCACGGTTCCGGTGTAGTCATGAGCGCTAAAAGTGGGCGTGACCGGCTGCGGGTCGAAGAAGTTGAGGTTGACGAATTCCATCTGTCGCGGCGCAATGTGGAACGTCCCCGTCAGCTGGTTCACCGGTGACAAAACATAGTCAAACTGCGTAAACGAATTCACTGACTGTTGCTTGCTCTCGTTGAACGGAAACGGCAGCGTTCGATCCGGCCGCTTCTGAAGGTCGTACTCGAGGCCTTCAGAGAAGTAAAACTTGTTCGCGATCAACGGTCCATTGAACGTCACGCGCGGCGAAGCTTCACGTATTCCGCGTAGATGGCCGCTGCGAATACGAAACTCAGGCAGCGGGTCGTTGAGCTCGAAATTCCACTTGTCGCCGCCGCGCCGCGTTTCGACAGAAACCACTCCTGCGGTGAAACGTCCGAACTGAGCTAGGTAAGGCGTCTTGAAAACTTCAATCGTCTCGACGCTATCGACGGGAACGGTCACGCCGAATTGGCCGGTAGCCGGATCGGTGACGTCGGCCGCGTTGACGACAAGCGCGCTCCGGTGCTCTCCGGTGCCGGCGATCTTTATCTCTCCCTCAGTTGAGCGCACAACGCCGGGTACCAACGGCAGCGTATCCTTGACGGTCGCAGGCCTGGCTGGAATGTCTTTGATCTCCCCGCGCCTGAGCGCGGCCGCAGGGGAAGCGCCTTTCTCGATTGACGTGTCCGCGCCTGCTTGCACGTTTACGACGACGTCCTTGAGCTGGACCTTCGGAATCATCGTGAACCTGATCTCGACGGGAGCCCCGGCTGTCAGTACCACGTCCCCTTGAGTCAACGGCTCGAAGGATTCTTTGGAGACGACAATCTCGTAGGTCCCGGGCGCGAGTTTGGCGAGCTCCGCTTCTCCCTTTTCGTTCGTAGCCGCCGCCGCTACGACCGAGCCTTTGAGTTTTGCCTCGACGAGCACACCAGAGACGGGCTTGTCAGACTCGTCAAACGCACTCACTCGAATAACGGCAGAGCGTCCTATCTGAGCAGGAACACTGGCCGAAATACTCATTGTTAAGAGCAATGTTAAAGCGATAGCCGATAGCGGCAGGAGGTTTCTGATTCGGCGGGGTCCACAAGTCCACTGCATAATCCTGGTTCTTTCCTTATTTGGTTGCTGCTCCAAAACCCTCGTTAATGATATCTCAGCCAACCTGAATTTACTACCGTTGACAACGCTTCAAACTTGCTCGCCGTGTTCCGAGAGGCTGAAGCGTGACCTACCTATTACGTCCTCTCCTCAACTTGGATTTGCTTCAAGACCGTTTGAATGTCGTGTTTTTTCCCGCAAAGTATTACGAACAAGGCAAGAGCCTCGTCGCTCGCCGAGAAAAACAATTGGAGTTAGCCGAAAGCACTTTGTTATAACAAGTCCTTCGATGCGAAACCGGAAACAAATTCTCGCGCTGGTTGGGCTGTGGGGAATCATCTACGTGGCGAGTTGCGGCTTTCCTCCCGCCCTGCTTGATGACGCCGACACCGTTCATGCAGAGGCCGCCCGGGAAATGGCTGAGTCGGGTGATTGGGTCACGCTCAATGTTAACAAGATGCGCTATCTTGAAAAGGCTCCGCTGATGTACTGGTCGGTAGCGCTTTCATACAAGCTATTCGGCGTGAGCGAGTTCTCGTCGCGGCTTCCAATAGCGCTGGCGGCTCTCGGTCTGATGCTGGCGACGATGATGTTGGGCAACTTCGCCTTCGGTGAGAAGGCCGGATTCTATTCGGCGTTATGCATCGGCACGTGCGTTGGCATTTATCTATTCACGCGCGTCCTGTGGCCGGACGTGATATTGACGTTGTTCATCACGATGGCCTTCTACTGCTTTCTCCGTGCGACCGAGGATCCGGGCTCTTCGCGTTACGCTTACGGCATCTACTTTTTCGGCGCGCTGGGGGTGCTGACGAAAGGACTGATCGGAGCTGCGTTCCCGGCGATCATCATTTTTGCTTACTTGCTGGTCACCGGAGAGGCTCGAAAGCTTGCTCGGCTGAAGCTTTTCACCGGGACACTGCTTTTCCTGGCGGTCGCTGCCCCCTGGCACATCGCGGCCGGGTTGAGCAATCCCGGAAGCATGATGGTGGGCACGCCGGCTCCCGGTCAGGGCCGCGGGTTCTTCTGGTTCTACTTCATGAACGAGCATCTGCTGCGCTACATCGGCAAGCGCTATCCGGCTGATTACGACACGGTACCGCTGCCGTTGTTTCTAGGCTTGCACGTTGTGTGGCTCTTTCCGTGGAGCTTCTTCCTGCCGCTGGCGATCAAAGAGATCCCGAGGCGCGTAAGGAACTTGAATCGCGAGGAGCGAGCCACACTCTTCTTCGCAGTCTGGGCCGTGCTGGTTATCGTCTTCTTTTGCTTCTCGACTACACAAGAGTATTACACGATGCCGTCGTATCCGGCGTTCGCGCTGTTGATCGGTTGCGCGCTGGCGAAGGCGGAAAGAACATGGCGGGAAAGTAAGGGCAAGTCGCTGTTGAACACGACGCAGATTGCGCTCACGGGCCTGGGGCTGGTTGTGTTCGTAGCCGGCGCGATTGCGGTCTGGTTGACCAGAGACATTGCCGTTGAAGGCGGCATCTCCTCGACGCTGACTCGCAACCCGGAAGCGTATGCGTTGTCGCTCGGCCACGTGCTTGATTTGACACCGCGCTCGCTTGCCGCGCTTCGTACTCCGATAGTGGGGACAGCGTTGACGTTTCTGCTGGGGACCGTGGGGGCGCTGTATCTAAGGAAGCGGGGCAAGCATCTGACGTCCAACGTGTCGCTGGCGTTGATGATGTCAGCATTCTTTTTCTTTGCTCACATGAGCCTTGCCGCATTCGGCCCTTACCTCTCCTCGCGCTCGCTGGCCGAAGAGATTGATCGCGAGCACAAGGAAGGCGATCTGATAGTGATCAACGGCCAATATGAGGGCGGATCGTCGATAAACTTCTACACCGGGAAGATGGTCTACATTCTTAACGGCCGCTCCGCGAATCTGGAGTACGGCTCCTACTTCGAAGACGCGCCCATGATTTTCATCGACGATGAAGGGCTTGCTAAGATGTGGGGCGGTACAAACCGCGTTTTCCTTTTCACGGATTCATCAACGCTGGAGGAGGTGACTCGCGCCGCGAGAGGTCCGATTTATGGGTTGGCCGAAAGCGGAGGCAAACTCATACTGACGAACCAACAATCAAAATGACTATGAGAAACCTGATCCTGGTCTTAATGCTTTTTCTTTCGCCGGTCCTGGCGTACTCGGCGCAGAAAGACCCGGCCTCGCGAGCCGATGAGTTGTTTGCCGCGCGCGACTACGCGGACAATTTGAAGCAAGGCGTCTCGCTGATGGAACAACTCACCGCGCGCGAGCCTTCGAACTACGAAGCGTGGTGGCGGCTGGCAAGGCTCAGATACTACTTAGGAGACCGCGAGAAAGATCAGACCAAGAAGACCAGGCTGTTTCAGGCTGGAGTCGACGCCGGGAAGAAGGCAGTCGCGCTCGATGGCACACGCGTCGAGGGACATTTCTGGTTCGCAGCCAATGAAGGCGAGTACGCCGATCTCAAAGGCGCGCTTCAGAGCCTTGGTCTGGTGAAAACCATCCGCAAGGAGTTCGAGGCGGCGCTTGCGATCAATCCGGCTTACGAAAACGGCGCAATCTATTCGGCGCTTGGTCAGATCGACTGGAATCTACCGCGACTGCTTGGCGGAAATGAACGGCGCGGCATCGAAAGGTTGGAAGAAGGCTTGAAAGTAGGGCCCAACAACGCCGAGCTAAAGGTGACACTGGCGGAGATCTACCTGAAGAAGGGGAGAAGAGACGAAGCGAAGAGGTTGGTCGAAAGCGTGTTGAGCGTGAATGATCAGGCGCGAAGTCCCATCGAAATGGAGGAGTTGAGAGCCAAGGCTCGCACATTACTCGATAAGTTGAAATAGAGACGTGTGCGGCTAACTGCGTAGATCACGTCCGCGAAGCGCGGACCTTCCGCTGAGGGAAATATCAGCACTGAAGTCTATGCTGCTCAGAGACGAACGATCGCATAGATCAGCTCATCGATGGTTTGACCGTCCTTCGTGACGCTTTTCCGCATTCGACATTCAAACTCGTAGCCGGCTTTCTCCAGCACTCGCATTGACGCTGGATTCCACTCGAACACACCGGCATAGACTCTGCACAGATCGAACGTGGCGAACGCGTAATCGGTCACTGCGCGCACAGCTTCTGTCACGATCCCTCGCCCCCAAAACTCTTCACCCAGCCAGTAGCCGATCTCGGCCGATCGCCTGAACACGTCGTCTTTCAAGACTAGTCCGATCCCCCCGACGGCGGCGCCATCGACAACGATGGCGAAATTGGTTATGGGAGTCGTTGGGTTTGCGATCTGAATCCAGTGCATCGCATCCGCAGGTGTGTACGGATGCGGGAACGCATCTCGAAGGTTGAGCCAGATCTTCCTGCTATTCGCATGCCGAACGAGGGCCTCCTCGTCTCTGGGCATCCACGGTCGAAGCGTGAACTTGCTCAGCTTGAGCTCCATAGTGCCTCCACGGCTAATGGCGAAGAGTTTTCGGCGCAACTATCGAAAGCAACTTCTTCCTTCACCAGCGCTGTGCTTTATGCAGGATTATACGGCTTAAGTGATTTCGAGGACACCAATGAGAGCGATGGAAGAAAGCCGTAGCCACCGCCGTCTAACTAACGAATTTGGCGATGAAGAGTCGGAGAGGTCAAACACCATAACCATTGAGCAACCGTGCAAAGGAAGGAGTCTACAATGTCACAAAGATCATTAGTGAAGCGATTGAGCCGGAAGTCGGCCAGAACGTTGATAACACTTGTATCGCTCGGCAGCGCGCTGCTGCTGGCGATCGCGTCGCCTGCGCTTGCGGGAGGTTTCCAGCTTTCAGTAGAGACGCCCGCCGGGTCGGCCGACCCTCAATTGAAAGATGCTGTGCTGATCGCGCGCACCTACGGCTGCCATCAGCCGGCGGACGCGAGGCTGTCGGCGACCGCTGAGGGATTCGTCAACAGCAAGCGCCAGTCGCTGCCGCTGGAGTTGCGCTCGATCGGATCGGGAGTCTATGCGATCAAGCAACAGTGGCCGTCTGAAGGGAACTGGGTGCTTGCGCTCACCGGCGCTTACAACGGAATGACAAGCAGCGTGCTCGTTGAACTGGGACCGAACGGAAAAGTACTCCCAGGCACGAGGCTCGAAGAAGGGAATCTGAAAGGTGTGCACGCGAAAGGAGCACGAAGAAAGTGGATTGCCGCGGACATCGACTCGGCGCTTCAGACAGCGGCCGGTATCACCAGCCAGGCGCCGGGCGAAGAGAATAGCTCTATCCTCTCGCCGATCACTTTGCTCCTGGCTGGGATGGGTGCGTCCGTGTTTACGATCGGTTTCGTTGCCCGATCGCGTCGCGGCCGCGCATCTGGCGAGATCTCGAGTTAAGACTGACGTGACGCATTCGATGAGGGGCAGGCGTCAGGTTCATTCCTAATGCCTGTCTCTTGAATTTTGCTATGTAGTATTCGATCTCGTTATCAAAGGGCGGGAACCAAAAAAAAGAGGGCACGCTGCAAGTCGGTTATCCCTGGGTCGTTCAAACCTCACTGCAAACGCACCCTTCTTAGCCGCTAAAGGAGAAATCAAACCTCAGTGCACTACAAAACCCGATCGTCGTGATGGATTCGATTGAAGCGCTGAACCGGCGCCCGCTCATATCTCGCAACGCCCCCGCTTCCAAGACGTCCGGCGGATGAGAGAGCGGGCCACACGCTAAACAAACTCGGTAGCTCAGCGCTGTGCTCAAAAAAACAAGATTGCGATTATCGCCGCCGGTGATAGTAGTTTAAGATGAAACACGGTGTCAAACAGTATTTTGACGGGCTAGCCTCAAAATAATGCTGCGACCCACGGAGATCCGGGTATGAGCGTCAAGCGGCAAAGGGGGTTGAGACGTTAACGTCGCGGGCGCTGCGGGTGCGCAATGGATTTGAAGCCCTCCGTTCCGTCAAGCCAGGTCTTCACCAATTGAAACGCCCCATCTCGCGTGCTAGCCTCTCCTTGTAAGAAGGTGACCGACCCAGACGGAGCCAAGCTGTGACAACCAGGTTCGCGATAGCTTTGCTATGCATCGTTTTGGCAACGGCGCTCATCGCGCCGGCGCTCGCACAGCAAGCCGATCAAGTGATCAAACTCGAAGCCGATCTGGTCACAATTGACGCGACGGTCACCGACAAGAACGGCAACTTCATACGCAAGCTCAAGGCGGAAGACTTCGTCGTCTATGAAGACAATCAGCCCCAGAAGTTCGAGTTCTTCGAAGCCAACGAGGAAGCCGCGCTCACCCGCTCGGTGGCGGTCGTCTTTGCGCTCGACAGGTCAGGCAGCATCAAGCCGGAAGAAATCGCCAAGCAACGCGAGGCAACCGAGAGTTTCGTTAAGTTAGTCCGGCCTGAATCGCTGTTTGCAGTCGTCACCTTCAGCAGCGAAATGGAAGTGCTTCAGGATTTCACCAGTGAGCCACAAAAAATCAGCCGGGCTTTCCGAAAGATCGGCGAGGCCACAGGCTTGTCGCGGATATTCGGCACAATTGACCGCGCAGTCTCGATGCTCAAACGCGCGCCTCGTTTTCGAGGCGGACGCCGACTCCGTCGTGTTGTCATTGTGATAACCGACGGCTTCGACAACCTGGACTCGACCGACCAGCAGGACTTGATACGCCGCGCTAACGATGCGGAGGTGACGGTCTATTCGATCACGCTGCCTTCGTACATGGCCGGGTCCGTAAGCGGCAGAAGCATGACGCTGTTGGACGTCTCACGCATCGTTCCGATGACCGGCGGTTCGGATTTTTCCGCCGACGCGAAGGACTTCACGCCGGTGTTCAAAGCCATCGCCGAAGAGATCAGGTCCAGCTACACGCTCGCCTACTATCCGGAAAAAAAACGCCGCGACGGGCGCGTTCATCAGATACGTGTCGAGGTTCGCCAGACGGGCGCAATCATCAGGACAAATCGCACTAGCTATCACGCGCCGAAGGAAGGCAAACAAAGTTGAGCGTCACGAGAGTTGGACTTTGCGTACCCCGCCGCGGCGATGTACGCGCTAGAATCCATACGCGACTGCTTTATCCTGCGAGCCGCGGGTAGTGGTTCAATTTGACTTCAGCCAGCGGTCGATTCTGCTTTAACCCGCAAAGGTTCATCGAGTATAGTGGGCTCATGGCGAAGCGGCTGAAACGAATGCCCCGTGACTGGAATCAACTAGGGAAAGCGATTGTCGATCTTACCACCGGCGCTATAGAGCCGGAAGAAGTCCCCGAAAAGAACCCTGCGGCTGTCGCGCTAGGCAAGTTGGGCGGTTCAAAGGGCGGCAAGAGTCGAGCAGAGAAGCTGTCAGCCAAGAAGCGAAAAGAGATTGCTACAAAGGCGGCTCAAGCACGATGGAAGAACAAGAGCGCCGACTAGTGCTCATAGCGTGGGTGGATTCCTACGGGGCATCGGCTACGTAGCAGAATCTTAGTAATTGTGAACCAGAGCTTATGGTGTGTCAGTCTGTCGGTTGGTTAGTACATGATGACGAGCGTTGCAAGGTCATCGTTCCGCACATCTCGCAGCCAGATCATCCGACCACATCGCAACAGGGATGCGGCGACATGACGATACCCTCATCTGCCATCTTGCGAATTGCTGATTTGAGCATCGCCATGCCCCCCGCTGATCAAGAGAACGTCTAGCGCTTCCGGTTCGGCTTATCCGGCCTCTGGGTCAAAGCCGAACCCGCCACGCTCTTGACGCTCTTAGGATTAGGGTTGCTCAAAAGCTTGGAAGCCTTTGAGGCGACTGGTGCATACCCATACCCGTCCGTCAGGGCCGATGAGGTAACAACGTGTCGCACCTTCATAAGCATCTCGCGGCTATGGGCATACGGAATTTCCCCCCGATGCTGTAGTTGTCCAACGACTATTCCTGGATGAACACCAATGCGACTAGCGAAACCTTTGATTTGCTGCTTTGAATACAACGGGCGCACCCTTGCAACAAAGCGTTCAAGCTCTGAACTAGCGATAGAACATTCGCAAGCAAAACGGTCGGCCGTTCGCTCGTTTTCCGGCTTATCCTTCATTGACTCCTCCTGCTCGCCTACGATGTCTGTATCAAGAATCTCTGGATTCTGAAGCCCGTCTCGGTTCTTAATGTGACCAAGTTCATGCCAGAGGGTATGCCAGAACCAATCGATACGATCATAACGCAGTGAGAGAGCAATTACCGGAGATGTCTTATCGAGCCAGAAACACACGCCATCAATCCTCGTGTGTGATAGCGGTTCGATGACCACGAATCGAATACCAGCTTCCGCGAGAATCCTTGGTACTAGTCTGGTATCTTCGACGTTGGGTAATAGCAGCCGCAAGCGATCGACCGCAGCGACGAAGGACTTATCTGAAAACTTTTTTACAGATAGCGCTCGCGAAAGTTGCTTGGCGCGAGACATCCACGCCCTCTGCGGCCAAGTTACGGTTTCATACGACGTGGACTTCCTAGCGGCGTGCGCAAAAGTCGGCTCGCTATCAATGAAGGGGAGTTCAAAAAACTCCAAGAACCTTCTTTCCAAGTCATCAATGCTGTCGGTTGCGTGAATCCAATGACGACGGATCATTTCCTTCACGGGGTACCGCTCGTATAGCTTTGATCGTCTCGCAACAGTGTCGTCTTTGGGTTCAGTACGCGAGAGCCGATATGTGCTCTCTAGGTTGAGCCAGAACTGTGCACTAGTTCCCGGAAATGCATCCCCTAGCCCCCGCGCGGTTTCGGGCGTAACCCCGCGCTTGCCTGAAATAATGTCATTCACCAGGTTGACGGGCCTGCCAAGGATCTCAGCTAAATCACTTTGAGTCCACCCCCTGGCCTCAAGCTCCTCCTTCAGTATCTCACCGGGAGAAAACACCTCTGCGACCTTTCTGTTTGTCATAACGTCCCCTCAGCTTTCAGTGATAATCTTCAATGCCAACAACGAGTACTACTTTGTTCGGCGTTTGTCCCTGAAGCTCCACGATTAGCCGCCATTGATCGTTCAGTTTCATCGAACACTGATGACTTCGCTTTCCCTTCAGCTTTTCAAATCGTAGTGACTTCAAAGCGTAGAACGTCCGTTCGTCCGGTGCTGCTCGGATTATCTGCATTCGCTTCCTAAACGCTGTGACTATGGCTTGAGCAAATCCTCCATCGTACTTCGGGTCGGTCTCCAACCTATCTAGCGACTTGTCCCCGAAGCGAACCTCCATGATTTGGTACTTTACTACAGCACTAAAAATATGTAAAGTACAATTTCCAGAAAACGTCATCGGGCGACAGTTTAAGCTTGACAAGTACATAGTCGCTCAAGCATAGTGTCAATATAAATAAATTGAACACAGAAAGGCGCGCTCAGATAGTACGGGCTCTGGTGGAAGGAACCGGCATCAACGCTACGGTTCTGATGACGGGGGTTTCAAAGAACACCATTCTCAAGTTACTAGCTGATCTTGGTGAGGCTTGCGCACAGTATCAGGATGGGGCACTGCACAATTTGCCTTGTCGGCGTATTCAGTGCGATGAGATTTGGTCGTTCTGCTATGCCAAGGACAAGAACGTTCCTGAAGAAAAACGCGGTGTTTTTGGTTACGGTGATGTTTGGACTTGGGTTGCAATCGACGCAGACACGAAACTCGTTCCCTGCTGGCATCACGGAAGGCGCGATGCTATCGCGGCTTCGCAGTTCATCAATGACCTTGCTAGTCGGCTCAGTCATCGCGTACAGCTTACGACTGACGTCCACCGACCCTACTTACAGGCGATTGAAGGTGCGTTCGGCTGCGAGGTTGATTATGCGATGCTTATTAAGCTCTACGGGAACCCCCCGGATGACCGAGGATACAGCCCTGGCGATTGCATCGGGTGTGAGGTTAAGACGATCACGGGCAACCCGGATGCTGACCATATCTCAACTAGCTACATCGAGCGCCAGAACCTCACAATGAGAATGAGCATGAGGCGTTTCACCCGCCTAACTAACGCTTTCAGTAAGAAGCTTGATAACCTGCGTCATTCGGTTTCGTTGCATTATATGCATTACAATTTCGCTCGGATTCACAAGACGCTGCGATGCAGTCCTGCACAAGAAGCCGGAATCACCAGCAAGCTTTGGGAGATTGAAGATATAGTGGCGCTGCTGGACTAACGCTGCGCTAGGAGAGTTGACGATCAATCCAACCCGTGCGAATATTCTTATGAGTGCCTAGGGCTCAAATCACAATTTACTAGGATTGGCCCGGCGAGAAAATGAAACCGGGATGCTGCTCTTTGCAAATTTAATGAGAGGAGGTTAAATGCACGATGCATTAGAATGCTTAATTGTATTTGCCTATTTCATCTTGGTAGTTGCCACCGTAAGGCGGTCAAAACGATTGCACATTAGCGGCTATTTGATCCTAGCGATTGCACACCTAATGATACTTCTTATGAATCTGTAAAAGTGGAAAATTAAAATGGTAAGTGCCCGGTTGGGCAAAAGGCGACTTCGGTCGCCTTTTTTAATTGGGAAATCTCAAACTGACCCACTACCGAGCCGCGGACTCGCTAGTAAAAACCCCATCCATCCGCTAACATCACGGTTTACGCTTGCATGCGGATAGACGCCTGAGAGAACCAGGGATTGCCAGGGATTTAATGATCGAGAAGAAAAAAGTCGGAATGGTGAGCCTGGGCTGTCCTAAGAACCTCGTGGACAGCGAGGTGATGATGGGCCTGCTCGCGCGACAGGGTTACGAGTTGACTACTGACTCGCGCGCGGCCGACGTGCTTGTGGTCAACACCTGCGGCTTCATCGACTCCGCGAGGCAAGAGTCGGTCGAGACTATTCTCGAAATGGCCCAACTCAAACAGTCGGGCAATCTGAAGCGCTTGATAGTCGCCGGCTGTTTGGTCGAGCGCTACCGCGATGAGCTTCAGCGCGAGATACCGGAGATCGACGCTTGCATCGGAGTCAATCAGCTAAAGGAAATCGAATCGGTCGTCGAGCCTAACGGCCACCGGGTCTTGCCGGTTTATAGCGACGGCGCCTCCGCGCCTGAGCTTTATCTGTACGATGAGACCACTCCGCGTTTGCGCGCCACGGCCCCGTACACTTCTTACGTGAAGATCGCCGAGGGCTGCGACCATACTTGCGCGTTCTGCATTATCCCAAAATTGCGCGGCGTCTTTCGCAGCCGTTCACCCGAGTCCATCTTAAGGGAAGTCGAAATGCTTGCGGCGCAGGGCGTGAAAGAGTTCGTGTTGATCTCGCAAGACACGACGACTTACGGCTCGGATCTTGGGCTCAAGGACGGCCTCGCCCGGCTTGTGGATTCGATAGCGGGTGTTCCAAGCGTCGAGTGGGTGAGGTTTCTTTACTGTTATCCGACGGCGATTACCGACGAGTTACTGCGCGTAGTGGCCGAGCGCCCAAACGTCTGCAAGTATTTCGACATCCCGCTTCAACATGCGAGCCGCCGGGTGCTCGGTCGTATGCGGCGAGGTGGCGGCCGGGCGGCTTATGAACGGATGATCGAGCGCATACGTGCGCGAGTGCCCGGCGTCGCCCTTCGCACGACCTTCATAGTTGGATTCCCTGGCGAGCGCGAAGAAGACTTCGAGGAGCTTCTGGACTTTGTGCGCGCCGCGGAGTTCGATCGGGTTGGCGTATTCACTTACTCGGATGAAGAGAACTCCGCGGCGTTCGAGCTTGACGAAAAAGTCGACGGCGCCGTTGCGAAGAAACGCGAGAGCCGGTTGATGAAAGCGCAGGCTCGAATATCACATCGTAAGAATCGCCGCCTGGTCGGCAGCCGCGTAAGAGTGTTGCTCGAGGGCAAGTCCAAAGAAAGCGACTTGCTGCTTGAAGGCCGCATGCAATCGCAAGCTCCGGAGATCGACGGGTCTGTGTTGATAAACGACGTGCCTGACGGCGTTGAGCCGCGACCCGGTGATTTCGTAACCGTCGAAATAACCGAGGCGCATGAGTACGATCTAATTGGCCGCGTTGTCTGATCGCCCAGGCCGGTAAGACACAAGAGCCTTGCGGGATCTCATCGCTTGAATCCCTCTTCACCCATCAAAAAAGAACGCATCACGGCGAGCGACCGCGTCGCATATGCGATAGCGACGGGACTGGGAGCGGGCTTCGTGCCTGTTGCCCCCGGGACTGCCGGCGCCGCCGAAGGTGTGGCGATTTTTCTCGCGGTCCTGGCGCTGCGTTTAGGAGAATGGCCCTCGGTGTTCGTGTTGGTGATTCTGAACATCGTGCTCTTTGCCGTTGGAGTGTGGGCTTCGAGCAGGACTTGCGAAATCACTCAACTCAAAGACCCGCGCTTGATAGTAATCGACGAAGTAAGCGGTCAGTTGATCTCGCTAACGCCGCTCGCATTCTGGGCGCCATTCTCGATCAAAGCGGTCGTCTTCGGGTTCTTGCTCTTTCGCTTGTTCGATATCTTCAAGCCATATCCGATCCGCAAGCTCGAGCGGCTTCATGGCGGACTCGGGGTGATGGCTGACGACGCACTCGCGGGAGTCTACGCGGCTACGCTGATATGCCTCGGGCTTCTGGTCGATTTGATGTTCTCTGCCTAATCTTGCGTGAATGATTCAGTTTGACATGGATCTTGAGCGGCTCAAAGAGATCGTCCAGCGCGGTGATTCGAGCGGCGAGCCTCGCATCGAGATAATCAAGCGAGCAGAACGAAGGGGCAAGCGCCTCGGGGCGTTCGCCTCGTCATTCAACCCGCCAACTATCGCGCACGTCGAATTGATGCAACGATCCGCTGAAGCCTTCTCACTCGACGAAATCATTGCGCTTGCGGGTAAGACCAACGCCGACAAGGTTGATTACGAATGCACTCTTGAAGAGCGGCTTGCGATGCTTACGCTCGCGTTTGCAGACCAGCCTCGCACATCGATCGGCTTATCGTCGCACGGCTTCTACGCGGACATGATTGACGCTCTGGAGCGTGTCTATCCGCCGGAAACCGATTTGCACTTCATCGTCGGCTTCGATACATTCGAGCGCGTGCTTGATCCGGACAACCGCTACACGCAGAGATACTACCGGGCATTCAACAGCCGAATTGAAGCGCTTCAGTATCTGTTTGCCCGGAGCCGTTTTATCGTAGCAGGGCGGGCGGGAACGGGATTGGACAGCATCGCGGCGCTGGTCGAGCGCGAGCCGGATGTGCCATCCGAGCGAGTCTTGTATCTGGATTTTCCGGCTGACCTCGGCGAGCTTTCGGCGACCGATGTGCGCAACCGCCAACGCTTACGCAGGCCGATCAAAGAGCTAGTGCCGGAAGAGGTGGAGGAGTACATAAAGAAGCACGGACTCTATACGACGTAAGCAGACCTGCGCGTCTGTCAGCCTCGGCGCGCGTGTGTTCGCCCTTCGAGTCGAACGGACATTTATGCTGAGAGCCGAAATAATAGCCATCGGATCCGAGTTGCTGACGCCTTATCGCACGGACACGAACTCGTTGTGGCTGACCGAACGGTTGAACTCCGTCGGCATCGAAGTTCAGCTCAAGACAATTGTCGGTGACGATGAAGCCATTCTCGAAGAAAGCGTGCGCGACGCTCTTAAGCGTTCAGAGGTAATAATCTCGACCGGGGGGCTGGGGCCGACCGAAGACGACATCACGCGAAAAGTCTTCGCAAGAGTCACCGGCCGGCAACTCACGCTCGATTACGAAGTGCTCAAGGGTATACGCGAGCGCTTCTTGAGCCGCGGTCATCAAATGACCCCGAACAACGAACGGCAAGCGCTCATTCCACAGGGCGCCAAGGTGCTGCCAAATCCGAACGGCACCGCGCCCGGAATAAAGATCGAGCAGGAGGGCAAGCTGATGGTTTTGCTTCCCGGGCCGCCGCGCGAGAACCAGCCAATGTTCGATGACTACGTGATGTCCGACCTCGAACGGATGTCCCGCGGGGTGCGCATTGCCAAGCGAGTGCTGAAAGTTACCGGGCTCGGTGAATCGGCGCTCGACGATATGATCGCGCCTATCTATAAGGAGTACACGAACCCCTCCACTACCATTCTGTTCACGGATTCGGAGATAGAAATACATCTGACTGCAACGGCCGAGACCGCCGCTCGAGCTGAAGAAATCGCCGAAGAGCTGACCGGCAAACTTGAAGAGAAGCTCGGGTACTATGTTTACTCGACCACGGGTGAGTCGCTTGAAGAAGTGGTTGGTCACCGGCTTCGAGTGAAGCAGTTCACCATCGCCACAGCCGAAAGCTGCACCGGCGGTCTGGTCGCCGAACGCTTGACTCGCGTGCCAGGTTCGAGCGACTACTTTGCCGGAAGCGTCATCAGCTACACCAACGAGGCGAAGGCCCGGCTTCTCGATGTACCCGAAGAGATGCTCGAGCGTCTCGGGCCGGTGAGTGGCGAGGTTGCCGAGGCGATGGCGCGAGGCGTCAAAGCGCGAGTCGGCGCGACCATCGGCGTCAGCGTAACCGGCACCGCTGGCCCGGGCGGCGGTACGGACGCCGTGCCGGTCGGAACGGTCTATATTGGATTGGCCGACGACGTGGTGACTTCGAACAGGCGGCTGGTGCTGCCGGGAGATCGTCACCTCGTTCGCTGGAGAGCTTCAACAGCCGCGCTCGAGATGGTACGGCGCCGATACCTCCTTTAGTAAGTTTTTTGTTTCTGGTTTCTTGTTTCTGGTCCCCGAGTCCGTGGTTGGACGTTTCTGGTTTCTGGTCCTCGAGTCCCTGGTTGACTGATGAAAAATTCTCGTCCAACAGAACTAGAAACCAGAAACCAGAAACCAGAAACAAGGAACTCTGAGCATCCAACAGGCCAGAAACCAGAAGCCAGAAACCAGAAACTCTAACCATGCCCTCACTCAACCATCTTCTATTTCGACTCGAAGAATCGAAGCGCCAATTTGGCGCGGACAACGGAGGGCGCACGGAAAAGCTTCTTGCTTTGCTCGGCCAACGGCGGTTTCGGGATGTCGATTCTCTTATTCGCTTTCACGAAGCGCTTCTGTTCGTCCGCTCCCATCCTCAGAGCGAGGCCGCGTACCGCATTTCCAACCAGCTTCTTTCAACTTTTTCCGGCCGAGTACGCGAGCTTCAATCGTCGGGCGCGGACCTGACACCCTTCGACTACATCGAGTATTCCGGCATTGCCGGTACGGTGATATCCGGGGCCTTCAGCTATGACATCAACCGCTTCCTCGTTGACCGCCATCCTACAAGCGTCGAAGGGGACTGGAACGGGTACAAGAAGTCCGAGCGGCTGGGCGCAACGCTGCCGCGATTCCTCCCGCTGCTTTACGAGGAGTCTCTGGTTGAAGCGAACATTCCGTACCTGGCTTGGCTTCGCGCGGCGCTTCACGCGGCAATGGGCCGCAAGAAGCGGCGAGATCTGGAGTGGCTTGTACGTCGATTCGAGCGATTAGAGATTTCTGAAAGGCAAAAGGCGGAGCTCTTCGATTCGCTAGAGATCCGCACTCAATGGGATCTCGGCGACTCGCGAGCTTCTCGCACGAGAAACATGCGGCGGGTCGGGAAAGTCGTCTATCACACCGGCCCGCTTATTCGACGCAGCGAGGTTTCTCTCGACAAAGAGTTTCAGGCCCCGCCGATCGAGCTGAAAAAGCTTTCTCGCAAGCAGGGCAAAGCGATGCAAGACATGCTTCGCGACACAACGACGGTCCGCTACAGGGAATTGTACGGGATCACCCACGGCGATCCCGACGGCGTGGTGCGAGCCGACGTGGGCCGAGGGGTCGAAATGTTTCTTTGGGGCCTGCCGCCCGAGCGCCGCTTGCCGCTGCGTGCTTATCACGCCGGGTTCACGTTGAAGAACGGCGTTCCGATCAACTATATCGAAGGCATCACGATCTGCGATCGGATGGAGATTGGTTTCAACACGTTCTACACGTTTCGCGAGGGAGAGTCGGCGTGGGTGTATGCGACGGTGCTCAGGCTGCTGCATCAGGTCGTGGGGGTGACCTGTATATCGATCGACCCATATCAGATCGGCTTCAACAACGACGAGGCGATCGAGTCGGGCGCATTCTGGTTCTATCGGAAGCTGGGCTTCAGACCGACGCGGCGTGAGTTGGCCAGGCTGATGGAATCAGAAGAGAAGAAGATCGCGGCGGATCCGGAGTACCGCACACCCGCGCGGGTGCTGCGGAAGCTGTCGGCGGGAAATGTTGTTTACGAGGCGCCAGGGTCGCCGCGCGGCGACTGGGACCGGTTTGCAATTCGCAACCTCGGGCTAGCCGTTCAGCGGCGCATGGCCGGGGAGTTCAACGGCGACGCTGAGATGATTCGAACCATGTCCGCCAATGAAGTCGCTCGATCTCTCGGAATGACGCCGAAGAGCTTAAGCGGATCGGAGCGCCAGGCATTCCAAGACCTTGCGCTAGTGCTGGCCTTGATCCCTGATCTCGCTCAATGGACCGAGCCTGAAAAAAGAAAAGTCGTTCAGACAATTCGCGCAAAGATGGGCGCGGATGAATCCCGGTACGCGCGGTTGCTTCAGCGTCATGCAAAGCTGCGGGCTGCACTTATCGGCTTAGGTGAGCCAGAGGAAAAGCCGTTCTAAAGGCCGTGTTTCTTTTTCAGGTTGTGCACGTGAACCTTTGACACGCCCAGCTTGCGGGCTGCCCGCGTGAGGCTATTGTTCGTCTGGCGCAACGCGTTGCGAAGCAGGAACCCTTCAAGCGTGCGCTTCGCCTCTTGCCACCGCGGCAACTGATTGCCGTCAAAGACGAGGCGATTGTCATCCGTGAAGATTATCTGCTCTTCATACTTCGCGGACACTCGGTTGAACTCCTCGCCAAGGAAGGCATCCTCGATCCGGTTGAGTAACTCGCTCGCTCGGACAAGCTGCGTTCTTCCCGCGCGCGTGTCCAAGCTATGAAACGCCTCAGCCAGGTAAATTGTGGCCTCGAGCTCGACCCGCCGTGCGGAAGATCCAACACAGGCCTGAGCCAGTTCTGCCGCCTCACCAAGCACCTCGGTCGCCTCCTTAAACTCGCGCGCGGCCAGTTTCACGAGGCCGAGCGCGATGCGCGCGCGCACGCGAGTTTCTGTTGCGGAACCCTGGTCGCTAAGCTCGACGGCGATCCTCGCGTGTTCAGCGCTAACCTCGGGCTCGTCTCGCTGAAGCACGATCAGGGCAAGGGTAGACATCGCTTCGCTCTCACCTGAAGGATCTCCACGGCGCAGCTCGCGGCTCTCCTCGGCGAGCTTTTCCGCCCGCTCGAAACGCTTCAGTTTTATTAGTGCGCGCGCGAGTTTAAGCTGGCCGTCTGCGAGATCTTTTTTGAGGTCGTACCGCTCGAGGACGGTGTCGGCTTCCTTGTAGATTTCCAGGGAGTCCTGGAAATTGCCCAGAGAGCATTTGAGGTCGGCCATCCCCATCAACGCGCGTGCGTAGAAGCGACCGCGCTCACTATTCTTGAGCAGCCGCATCGCTTCTGAATACATCTCGGTGGCTGGTTCGATCTCCCCACGTTCTGCGGCCAGCGCCGCCTGCTCGGTTAAGATTATCCCGCGCAGATACTCGGTACGTTTGCTGGTGCGTCCCTTGATTCCATTCTGGGCTGCTTCGAGTTTGATCGCGGCATCGTCCAACTCGCCTCGTCGACGAGCAAATCGGGCCAGGTTGAGCAAAGCCCGGCTGATGCCAAAGGTGTCGTTTAGGAACAAGTAGAAGTGGTAGGCCGATTGAAGCTGCGTCTCCGCTTGCTGGTTGTCTCCGCGCCAATGTGCCAGCCGTCCTTTCGTGAGTGAGAAACGCGCGGCAACGTTGATGTCGGCAATTCGCGGGGCGACCTCTTCCAGCAAGGCTGATGCGTCCTCAAGCCTATCGAAGTACATCGCGACCTCTGAGCGAACTACCATCTCCATCGGTTCATTGGTCCGTCGTTCGGAGAATATTTCCTCTGCTGCCAGGAACTGACCACTATCGATCAGCTCAACCAGACTCTCTTGCGATGCTCGCCTTTCCATTTTTTAACCCCTTACCTGGCGTTGCACGTTGTGCCAATTGGTGCGCAGCAATCGCACAGGGGTACACATGACCTCTGTGGTCCAGCACAATGACCGCCGCTATCCTTCCCACTTTTCTAATTCTTGCCTGAATCGCAACCCGGCGAAGTTTTAAACCGAATCCACCCCCTTCGTCGGGTTGACGGAATTCTAACAGTTATTTCACAGAGCGAAAAGCGGATCTGGAACAAAAAGTTGAGAGTAAGCTCATCTTGGAGTCGCCAGCTGGGATTCCAAGCAACAACAGGTCTAATCCGTTCCGTTTAAGCTGAATATATTGACTATGATCTTCTAGGCTCGAACTCGATGGGGTCTCTTAGAGCGAGAAGTGTGTTGCCGTCATTGGTGGAGCGACCAAGGCTGTTCATTGTTCTTGACTCTCCCCGACGAAAGCAACGCTCGAGACTCTTCTCTTGCCGCCAGCCCCGAGGCTTAGGGAACCGTCACAGGACCGATGGTAGCGGTTCGTTTGGCAAGTCTACTTTGGAGTTCAGGCCGACACCGAAAACCTTTTTGCTGCCGAGGCAAAAGATAGAAGAATCACTACTCGGTACATCAGAACAGCGACATCAAGACGAGGCGGGTACAGACTGGGGTTCGATTAACGACGCATTCCCTACGGTTACCCCCGGTTCTGAGGCCGGGGGTAGCCGCTCTTCTTACTCTGAGACAGCGTAGCGGTGGCCTTCTGAATCGCTTATGCCGCTGCCTGTCTCTGAATGGAACCTATGACCTAACGGGCAAGTGAACCACACCGAGTCCTCGGTGGAGGCTACCCGTCGGAGGGGGTTAAAGCACTTTGGGCATTTCATAACCGTATTCTAGCATGGGTTTTGGATTCTGTGGGGGTTTTTTATATGCGATTTCCCCGTTTCCGCGGGTCAGTCGGCGATATGATCCCGGGAATTGGTTAGGTAAGGTTTACCCCGGGTACGGTCGTCGTGCTATCGCTCCATCTGACCGCGGGCTCAATTGCGGTGTGTATGCCTCTAGCGGCCTGGAAGCTGGTTCTGTTACAGCCGGCCGATCGCCTTCGATGACTTCTTAGCGGCTCAAAATACGTAGGCGTTTCTCGCTCCGATGACATCGACGGTCGTCGAATGGAGCGCGTGCTCAATCTAAGAAAGGTTGCGCTCCCATGAATCTTGAGATCATCGTACACCGGACTTGTGTTTTTTCTTCCGGCGGGCGATTTTTTTGTTGACATTGAAAACGATCCAGCATACAGTCGCGCTGCTTCAAAGAAGTTGCCACGGTGGGATGGTCAGTTACTTTGAGGCCTCGCCTTTTCTTTTGCTCGAAGTTCCAACGTGCGCGACCTCACTATGCGGTAGCTCTGGCCAGTCGAAGGCTGGAGAGAACGAGCCAATCGGGTTTTAGGGTAAAGCAAAACATCTGCGTGGGCAGATAACTTGAACAGAGTCTTGGGTCTACGATCCAAGCCGTAAAAGGAGAACCTTTGAGATGAAAACCCTGAAGATTTCAGCACTGCTGTTGTTCGCGGCGGCTCTCGTTTTGCCTTTCACCTTTACGAGTACCGTCGAAGGTCAAGCTGCAACCGCAGCTCTAGCAACTCAGATGGACGGTCGCCTGCCGGACACCGATCTGTTCAACAATTTCGGGACGCTTGGCGCTGTCGTCGATGAGTGCGACAACCCGCCGGTACCTTTACGCTCGTTCCGCGACAACAAATTCATATTCGAGGAACGGGAGGTAGTAGACGACGGTCTCGGGCCCACCTATAACGATGTCGCTTGCGTGGCCTGCCACCAGGCCCCGGTCACCGGACACATTAGTCAGATCAACGAGTTCAGGGCCGGGGGTACCGACGGCTTCGGCAACTTTGTTGCCCCGCCGGGTGGGCAAACGCTGATCCAGGACCGGGCGATCGATGCCGAGGCACAGGAACACATCAACACGGGTCTAAACCTCCACGAATTCCGCTCCACCCGGACCTTACTGGGTGATGGCTTTGTCGAAGCCATAAACAGCAACACGCTCGTCGCCACTGTCAACGCTCAGCCCGCAGCCCAGCGCGGTCAGCTCCGTACCGTGGTTGTGCTGGAGGCTGCCCCCGCTACTCGGATCGGCCGCTTTGGCCACAAATCCCAACACGCCAGTCTGGTGTCATTTTCGGCTGATGCTTATCTCAACGAGATGGGTATAACCAGCCCGTTGCAGCCCAACGAGAATAACATTCTGGGGCAGTCAGCCGCTCCGTTTGACACGGTAGCCGATCCCGAGGACGATGGACTTGACGTCGAAGCCTTCGCCGCTTTCCAGAGGGCTTTGAGGGTTCCTGGCCGCGGGCCGATCAACTCCACTGTCACCGCTGGAGAGACGCTCTTCACTTCGATCGGCTGCGCTGTTTGCCACACTCCCCAATTCACAACCTCGGCAACAGGGACGGTAATCAACGGCGGAGCGTTCACCGTGCCAGCGGCGCTTGGCAACAAGATCATCCGTCCGTTCAGCGACTTCGCGCTGCACAATATCGGAACCAGCGCGGGAATCGGCGGCGAAGCCGGGGTCAACGACAGGTTCGCGACAACCACGATAGCCCTGTGGGGTGTGCGTACCAAAAACCGCTTCATGATGCAGGGTAACACGATGACCATCTTCGACAGCATTCAGGTCCACGGAGGGCAGGGAGCAACGTCAAGGAACAACTTCAACGGGCTGAGCACTACTCAGAAGAATCAGCTCATTGCGTTCGTGTTGTCGCTGTAAACTGTATCTGGGAGTTTCCGAACCAGTTCAGAGACTCGTCAGGCAACTGCCTGACGAGTCTCTGCTTTCACGTTGAGGGGGCTGAGATGTTGACCAGAAAAGCAGTCCTAGCATCATCATGGCTAGTTGTAGTCATAGGCTCTGGGGCTCTATCCGGATGCGCAAAACCGCCCGCCCAGCCAAATGTAGAGCAGCCGCCGCCACCTCAAGCAAGCGCAGCGACAACCCCACCACCGCAGCCGGCGGAATTGCCGGTGCTTCCTCCGCCAAAGTTGGAAGAAGTTCAAATAGCCGTCAAACGCATCTTCAAAGACGCCGTGGTGATCGATCCGAGCCGCAACCCCAGTTTTCTAGTGGGCGATTTCAACGGCGACCTGTCACAAGATCTAGCGATTGTTGTGAAACCGGCGGAAGGGAAACTTTCAGAGCTCAATCAGGAATTCCCAAACTGGTTAGCCCGTGAGCCGTTGAAGGAGGTGCTGCTGCCCAAATCTAAAATGTTGGCTCATCCTGTCGCCGCAAGACCCTCAGCGAATCCGGCGGCAGGGCAAACCATACGCTTCGAACAAAGCGATGTATTGCTGGCCATTATCCACGGGTATGGGCCTAATGGTTGGCGCGATCCCGAGGCCACCCAGACACACCTGCTCAGAGACGTCGTAGGCGCTCACATGACAATACTGCCGTTCAAGAGTGCGGTTAAGGCTTACAAAGGAATCAAACCGTTCCCCAACATCTATGGGGATTTGATCCAACAAACGCTCATTGGGCAATCGGGGTTTCTGCATTTCACTGGGGGAATGTACGGTTGGTATGATCCCAAGAACTACAGGGCCGTATCCGCGCCGGCCCACGCAGGGATGTCCGGGATGAGATAGCGCGAACTCCAAGGTATGCTTATGAAATTCAAGAAGTGGATTACTGTTCTCGCAGCGGTTCTTGCAGCCTCGGAGACCATGACCTTCGCGTATCAGAAAGCCGACGTCCCGGCGACTAAGCCGCAAACTAAACAGGAGCAGCTCGTCCAGGTAGAATTCATAACCCCCGACGAGTTGAAGACAAAGATCACGAAGAACGAGCCCATGGCTATCGTTGATTTACGCGCCTCGAATCTGTACGCGGAAAGCGACAAGACGATCAAGGGTTCGGTACACACCAAAGTTCGCCGAGTTGCCCACCGACTAAGAGAGATCCCTCGCGATAGGGAAGTCATAACCTACTGCGCTTGCCCGGCCGATGAAGCCGCGATTATCGCTGCTCGGGCCCTTCTAGCCAATGGTTTTAGACGGGTCCGGGTGCTAAAGGGCGGATGGAATGCCTGGCTCCAGGTGGGCGGCCAGGTTCAACCGAGACCAGGTATTGGAAAAAGTTAGAACCCTTCCCCGTTAAGGACTGATAAAATCTTCGATGTCGTTAAACGGCACCTTCGCGTCGCCAAAGTCAGGACGGTAGTATTCAGCAGCCGAGTCGAAATCCTGCTGCCAGCCTTCATCCATCCCCAACGACTCCATTTGTTCGATCGCCGTCAGCCATTCGCTCCAGCGAATCTTGCGTGAGATCAGCGGATAGCGCTCCAGCGCGACTTTGTTTGTCGGGAAGTACTGCGCCATCAAGCTAACGGCCACTTTCGGCGATAACTCACTGCTTATCCAGCGCAGCGACTCGAGTATGCCCGCGATGTCATTGGGCAGCACCAGCAATCGAATGATCAAGCCGCGCTGCAGCAACCCGCTCTGGTCGTACTCAAGCTCGCCGCCCGTCTGCCGGTACATCTCAGTGATAGCAGTCCGGGAGTGACGCACATACTCGGTCACCTTTGAGTACTCGCGGCCGGCTTCTTCATCGCTGTACTTGAGATCGGGCAGATAGACGTCGACGACCCCGTCGAGCAGCTTCAATACTTCAACCGAATCGTACGCGTTGGTGTTGTAGACGACGGGCAAGCGCAGCCCGCCGCGCGCGGCGATCAGCAGCGACTTCGCCAACTGGGGAGCGAAGTGAGTCGGCGAAACCCAGTTGATGTTATGGCAGCCTTGCTCTTGAAGCTCGAGAAAGATTTCCGCCAGCCGCTCGAATGAGATTTCGTTACGGCGTTGTTCTTTGAATGTTTGACTGATCTGGTAGTTCTGGCAGTAAACGCACCGCAGATTGCACAAGCCCAGAAAGACGTTGCCTGCTCCGCGAACGCCAACAAGCGCGGGCTCTTCTCCGAAGTGAGCCGTATAGCTGGAAACGATGGGCAGGAGGCCCGAGTAGCACGCGGCGACCTCATTGTTGAGCCGATCGACGTCGCAGTCGCGCGGGCATATTCGGCACACGCGAAGCATCTCCATCAATTGCTCGACTCGCGAGTCGAGTTCTCCCGTTTCGAGTAGCTTGAGGTAGGAAGGCTCGCGCATGCGATGCAGTGTACGCAACGGCCGGACGGAAACGCAAGACGCAAGGCCTTGGTCTGCAAGACTTTGGCTGGATAAAAACCAGGCCGGGCGAGGCCGGTTGACAGTCGCCGTATTCAGCCCTTAAGCTCAGCCCGAAGACGGCAAATCTCCATCAGTGTAGTTTTTGCGACTTAAGAGGCGCAGCATGAATCGCGTCCGTTTTGAAGGCTTCTCGGCTGAGTTGTTCCGATTCCTATCGGGACTTGCTGAAAACAACAATAAACCCTGGTTCGATGACCACCGCCGTGAGTACGAATCGGCAGTGCTCGCGCCGGTGAAGGCCTTCGTCGCAGAACTGGGTCCGATCCTGCATATGCTCAACGAAGAATTCGAGACCGAACCGCGTGTGGGCCGCACCCTGAGCCGGATCAGCAATGACATGCGCTTCCACAAGAATCGTCCGCCGTATCGCCCGGTTATCTACGTTGGTTTTTCGCGCCGCGGCCAGAAGTGGTGGAACTCCGCTTTGCTCTACGCCGGCATCTATCCAAGCGGTGTCTCAATCGGGTTCTATTCGGGCGGCCACAAGGAACTGCGAACCGGGCCCATTCAGGAAACGATAAAGAGAAACTCGCGGCTGTTTCAGCGCTATCTGGACGAACGCGGCATACCTGACTCGTATTGGGAATTGGCTGGCGGAGAAGATGGCAAGGTAACCAAATGGCCGCTTCCAAAGACCGCCCGGCGATGGGTGAATCTCGATGGCTTTACGGTCGGCGAGTACTTCCCGGCTACCGACCGAGCCCTTTCGAGGCGTTCCTTCCTGGATGTCGCGCAAGAAATCTTTCTTGACCTGTACCCGCTGTGGCGGTTTGCTGCGAGCGCTGACCTCAAGGGCGACCTCAAAGCTGATCTGGAACTTTATCGCGAGAACGCGGAGTTGCTCGCTCGTCCACTCACGAAGGCCGCTGTGAAGTGAACTCTTCGGATCAAGCATCAGGCTTCGCAGCCCGCGCCACTTCTGAATTGATTTCTCCTCCGACCAGTAGCAGCAGTCCTATAAGGTACAGCCATAGCATCAACGTAACTACAGCGCCCAGGCTCCCGTACGTTGCGCTCGCGCTCGGGGCCACGCGCAGATACACAGAAAACAACAGCGAGCCGATTACGACGCCCATCGAGGCAAATAGCGCGCCCGGCAAAACTCGCCGCTCCGCCGGCTTGATGTTTGGACCGAAGTAGTAGAGCGCCGCTATTCCCGCCAGCAGAAGACCGAGCCCCGTAACGTAGCCCAGTACCGTTGAGGCAAATTTGAGCGCAGCGCTAAGCTCAAGAGCGCGATCAAGCCACCCGCCCAGCCGGTGGCCAATCATTATCAGCCCTGATCCGCCGACGACCAGCAACGCGAATATGAGAGTCAACGCGATCGCCACCAGCCGCTGTTTCCAAAACGGTCGATTCTCGGTGGTTTCGTATGCTTTGTTGAGCGCGTCCATCAGCGAACCCACTCCGCTCGATGCCGCCCACACAGTTCCGATCAAAGCGAAAGAGAGAAGACCGCCGCTTCGATGACTCACCACATCGTCCAACACCTCGCGCACAAGCTTCATCGCGTCCGGCGGCAGTGCTCTCTGGAGTCCGATGAGAAGGCTGTTATCCGCCCCCGGAAGGAATCCGATGATGCTCGTCATGAAGATCAGCAGCGGGAACAGCGCCAGCAAGAAGTAGTAAGAGAGCTCGGCGGCGGTGCCAAGCACATTGTCGTCAAGCGATTCGCGCCAGACTCTCGGCGCGAGCTCACCAACAGTAAGTCGTCTCCCCTTCTTGCTGTCTTTGTTGCTCGCTTTCATCGCCGCTTCCCTCGATGTTCAGGTTAAACTCCTTTGCACTGAAGTCGCAACAAACAACCCTCGCCTGCGCGAGATTGACAACTGCAACGCTGCTCGATTCAATTGACACTCCCACTCGAGGGAGCCGCCGTGCTTTCGCGTATTGCGCTGCTCGGGTGGCCAGGAAATAGCGCAATGGAAAAAGACGAAAACATACCGGCGCACGAGAAGCGCCGCGTGCGGTTTTACGCCGATGATGAAGACGTGCTCGTAAGAGTGCTGAGCATTCCCGAAGCAGACTACGAATGCGTGACGGTCAACGGCTCTTGGGCGGAGAAGAGCCTGCTTGAAGGAGACATTGTTCTCTGCGCCGAAGGCCGTGTGCCACTTGCAGGCGACATCGTCCTGATCGAACAGGAAGGCCGCGTGAGACTCGGGGTGCTTGCAGAACCCGGTTTTCTGGAGACCCGGTCTGGAAAGCGTCCGCTTGAAGCCTCAGAGCAAATCGTCGGGGTAGGTGTAGCTCTCGCCCGGAAGCTCTCGGGAGGCAGCATAGATTTCACTTTTTGATCTTCGTCGTTAGCGACTGAAACCGGCGCCGCCAATTGGTGACGCGTACCTCGCTCATCGCTGAAGCTTTTCGAGCATACCAACCGCATTCTTGTTACCCGGATTGAGCTCGAGCGACTTCTTGTAGTTAGCTTTGGCCAGCTCTTTGTCTCCGTTTTCCATATAAGCTTCGCCAAGACTGTCATAGGCGTTTGACGATTGTGGATAAAGCTCCGCGTTGACCTTTAAGACTGCAATTGCCTCAACCAGCTTTTTCTCCCGCAGTAGAGAGTAGCCCAGGTCGTTGAGTCGAGCCTCCGCTACCGCGACGTTGGCCGGCTGTTCCCTCTTTATCTTTTTATACGCTTCGATTGCTTCGGCAACTTTTCCCGCCATCAATAACTCATACGGAATCATCACGTCCTTCGAGATTCGAGGTGCTTCCGATCCGCCTCCATCGAAGCGTATGCGTACCAGATCGACATTTCCTTCAGCGCTCCTGACGAAGGTATAGCGGACATTTGCATCGGTTCTCAAAAACTCGGTTTCAGAGATGGGAAACAGGTCGAGTCTCGGAGACTGCGTTGGCTGGGCGTAGAGCTTACCGTTCTCTTTGATTATCGTCAGCACCCTGTCCGGGTTCACTTGAAAGCGGCCAACATAATCATCAAGCTTCTTCGAATCGACCGAAACCACGTCGACGGGCTGCGGCAGGAAGTCCTCCCACTGATACTCTCTGGCGATGCCTCTGAGGATTTCGTTCATGATCTGCCCGTTGTCCGAGTTCACCATGATGGCCGCTCCGTAGCCCTTCTCTTTATGCACCAGGAGCAGCGCTCTGAATCCTTCATCCGCGCCGCCGTGCCCGAAATACGTCGCCGCGCCATGTTTCTCGATAAAGAAGCCGAGTCCAACGAAGTCTGCTATGAAAGGCGTGACCATCTTTGCCGTCGTCTCTTTCGAAAGGACTTTGTTGGATTTGCCAACCAGCGAGAGCTGTACTTCAATCGCGAACTTCGCAAGGTCCGTCGGGTTCGTCCAAAGCCCGGCGGCGGCCATCTCCGGATAGACATGGATCTTACCTTCAACCAGCCTCCCGCCGGTTTTGTGTCCTGAAGCCGCTTTCTTCCTGGTCTGATCGGGCAGCGGCTGATTGTAGCTGCTGTTGGTCATGCCGAGCGGTCCCAAAACTGTTTCCTGTGCGATCTGAGGATAGGGCTTCTTCTCGATGTCCATTATCGCGAGCTGAGCGATGGTTGTGCCGCCGCCCGAATATCTGTGTTTCGTGCCCGGCTCCATATCGACTCGAACCGCGGCCGTATTCGCGGGGACAGTTCCATCGAGCACCTGAGGCAGGGTCGGTATCTTTTCGCCGATTGCATAACCCGGGAATCCGTGAACAGTCAGCCCGCCCGTGTGACTAAGCAGATTGGCGAGTGTGACTTTTCGTTTGGCGGTAAAATCATTGTCGGGCAGCTTCCACGAGGTCAGCTTATTGTTGATGTTCTCATCGAGCGCGATCTTTCCCTGCTCGACCTTTTTGAGAGCCACCATCGCCGCCACCGGCTTGCTGATCGACCCGGCTTGAAAGAGAGTTTCCATGCCGGCAGGTTCGTTGGTCTCGATATCTTTCACGCCGTAGGCTTTCGCCCAATCGATCTTGAAGTCATTGATGACCGCGATGCTGACGCCCGGCACTTTGTATTGCTTCATTCGCTCTTGAATGGTCCAACCCGGAACGCCTTTCAAAAGCACGGAGGGAAGCAATCCTCTTTCTACGCGCTCAATACGAGATCCAACAGGCGACTGTCCGAGCGCGCCTTGCGAGAGAACAAGCACCAACAAGAGTATTCTGGCCGAGGTTCTTTTCATTATTACTCCAAGTCAGCAGGCAAAGAAGTTGGGCACATGCGTTCGCGAAACAGAATACGACCACTCGCCAAAGAAGTTGCTCAGCTTGTGATCAAACCGCGCCGCTCAAGAATATCAAAGCGATTCCTGGCACTCCAGGGCCTTGCGCAGGATCGGTTAACGCGCCGACGAGGTATGCAAAACCAGCCGGGGCCCCATCAGCCAAAAGCCCGGCGGTATCCACCGGTCTCTTTAGTCAACCGCTCAACTATCCGAAAGTCTCTGCTCCATTTCCTCGAGGGTACGCGGCCAGTCTTGTTTGAGGAGGCGGGAAAGCGCGCGGTCAGCGAGGAGCCGCCCGCCTGTCTGACACGCGGGGCAGTAATTGGCCTCGTTCTGCGCATAAACAATTCGCTGGACCGGCGTCCCGCATCTTGGACAGGGTTGGCCGTAGCGGCCGTGGACAGACATCTCCTTTCTGAAGGCAGTAACCTTCTCAGGAAAACTCTCCCTGGCTTCGCGGCGCAGTTTCTCCATCCAGAACCGCAGCGTTCCCTGGGTGGCTTCATACAGACGCCGCACTTCTGAGTCGTCAAGCCGTTTGGTTAGTTTTAGCGGGGACAGTCCCGCCGCGTGCAGTATCTCATCTGAATAAGCATTGCCGATCCCGCTGAAAAAATGCGGATCGGTCAAGGCGCGCTTGAGCGTGTGATTCTCCGCGGTCAAGCGACCTTCGAAACTCTTGAGATCAGCCTCGAGGACTTCGAGACCTCCCGGGTCATGCCCGGCTAAGGCCGATTCTCCTCGCACAAAATAAATTGAAGCGCGCTTCTTCGAGCCGGCTTCGGTCAGCATCAACGTTCCCGAAGGAAAGACAAAGCTAGCCAGCGTCTGCCGGTTGGGTTTGGCACGATTCTCCTTCCAGTGAAAGCGGCCGGCAATCATCAAGTGAATGATCAGAAAGAGTTCGTCTTCGAGGCCAAACACGATTCGCTTTCCAAGCCGGCGGAGATTGGTAACTTTTTTTCCTGTTGCCTGGTCCAGGGGTGGATCCACGGAACGGAGAACAAATGGACTTGAAAGGCGAATGTCCTGGATTGGCTGGTTTAGGACTCTGGGTTCGAGCGCTTCGATGTAAGCGACTATGTCAGGCAGTTCAGGCACGAGAGTATTTTAGCAGAGGGCGCGAGCAAGCCATTATCTGACCTGGCTCACTCCAGCGGAGTGACATGTTTATAGAACGCGAGTTGGTGAGTTATGCCGTAGCTCGTCAGGAGCGACCTGTTATCTGAGACCGAAAGGCTAAGGTCGCTCCTCCGGAGTTGGGACGAATCGTCTGCGTCGTGTTCATAGAACAGGTCACTCCTCTGGAGTGACCATCCATCAAACTGCCTTGGTGGTATTATGGTCTTTTCACGGGAGAATCTCAGCAGTTTTAGTTCTGTTAGGAGCGACCGATGATTAACACGACGGCTGTACTTGTACTGATGTTGGTCCTGTCAGGCTCCCCGATGGCTGGCGACGACCCTGAAGCTGTTGTAAGAGCGTTCGTCGTCGCGGCCTACTCCCACGATGCAACACAGTTCAATGCTTTGACCTTCCCGGCCAGCGGCGCCAGCGTGCTCTTAGGCAAGGAGCAGGTCTCCAAAGAGAGGCTCAAGGAGATAGAGACTGCGGCAAAGGCGCTCCAGCCAAAGCAGCTTCAGCCGTTTCGACAACGAGGCGTTGTCGTCACCCCTGGACCGGGCGGGGCGTATCCGGAGGGGACCACGACTCGTTATAAGACTTCCTTCGAGACCGACCACACCGTGATAAGCCTGGTGAAGAAGGAAGGCCGCTGGCTTGTTGACGTGCGCTGGTGGCTCAAGCTCAGGGAGATGTCGTTGCGGGATGAGAAAACCCGGCCGGACGAGAAAGAGTTAGTCATCAAGAAATTCTTCCTGAATCTCTTGCGTCTGAATCGACGCGCGGTCAGTGAGAGTCTCGTTCCCGCCGCTGACATCGACATCGCTTTTGAGGGCGCCCCCCGGGTCCCCGAACCGTCTGATGTGCTCCCCTCGCTTGCGATCGAGATGCCGTTAGTGGAGGCGGAAGCGGACGAAGTCTACCTGCTCTTGTCGGGCAGGCTGGTGAAGAAGAGCGCTACGGGAGATGAAGTCGTGATGGTCGGGCTGTATGGTCCATTCGAGATGGTGTTTCAGCTTCGGAGAGTGAAAGGCGAATGGCGCATAGTTCCCGAACCGTATTACCGGATTATCAACCGATAGTCTCGCAAGTCCCGAGTCCCGACGAAACGCTATTACGCTCAAGAGGCTGGGGATGCGTGATGTGACCATTATCAAAGCGTTCCGAGCCAAAGCCCTGAGGCGAGAACCTTTCCCAAATATCTTCTGAAGCTCGCTCTCGTTCCAACCTATGCGAACTGCCGGCGATCTCTCGATGCAAGGCAATGCCAACTAGCCGAATAGGATTACAGCTACACCGCTCTTCCGCGCCGGGCCGACTTCGAGCCGGCCGCGCACGACTTCCAATGCTGGTGATCTTGGACTGCTGCTCGGAAAGTGACACTTACGAATTTGTCAGTCCGAGTAGGTCTAATTCGGAGGTAAGATCGTGGCTCAGTGTTTCGCCGATCTTACGGGCCACATTCTCTACTTGCTCGCGATTGACGGTCCTCTCCGGGTCCTCCAAAACGCCCCGGCGAGGAATGTTCAATGTGATTTTTTCGCGTGATGAATCGACCGAGTAGATCACATCAAACCCATCCGGTTTTTCGAGTATCCGATACTTGCGAACGTGATGCATTGTAGTAAGTCCTCCTGTCTAGATTATGAAAAGCACAAAGAGAGCGGCTTGATAGGCTATGCTGATTCCGAGAAAGGTGAAGGCTAAAACTTGGCAGTCGGCTCCTCTCTTGCCCTTTGACTCCCAACTCGCCTGCGTGTCAGGGTCGAGTTCGGTATACAACTTACGATCAAAATATGCGCTAAGATTGAGCGCATTTAGGCCAACATCATAGTGCATTGATAGTAGGGAAAAAGCGACTGTAATCAGCGCTGCGACTGCCGCAACGATTAGACAAACTTTGCGCTCCGGAAAACTTGCGATCTCTGCCAGTCTTCCTATCGCGAAATTCAAGGTGTACGCGATACTTCCTGCCGCCGCAGTTATCAGAAAGAAAGTAATCTTATGTTTCATCTCGAAGAATTTATCGGCATGTTCTTCGACGTTCAGGTTGTGCTCGAATAACTTGTTTCGCGTGTCCTCAGGCGTTGCCGCGTCTCCCTCTTTGACCACAATCGGAGGTATGGAATCTATCGTTAACTTGTAATCGGTAGGCATGATGTGGTTCTCCTCATTCCGGGCAATCGGTTCTTACTACATTCAAGCATAGAAAAGCATTATGCTGCGTTTCTAAAACAGGAATACACTCTCGATTATCGATGGTTCGGTTAGCGAGAACGGTAGTGATAAAGCTATGTGGCTGAATCACGAGGTCGTCCCGTAGCCTCAAGGGCGCATCTTCGGTAAAGATCAGTACCTTCTCCTTGTCAAAGCTGGCGCGTATTCTAGTGCATTGATGGTCAACTGTAGAGTCAGTCGTTGCCACCACGGTTTTACCATCCAAATGTAGTGGGCTCTTGGCGGCAATCCAGAAAATTAGTGCGAGTCCAACGACCCCAAGGGCTACAAGCCCAATGGCCAAATGGACTCTCGGAGGCATACTGATTTTAGGCGGACTGATGATAAGCGCTGCCTTTTGTGGGCTACCCAGCTCGCATTTGCCCACTGGCGCGGCGTTGCTCAGCTCGAGGATGGCGACCTTGTTTTCCCGGGACCTGACTCTATGGAGGATTGAGACGTCGAATGTCTTAGTGGTCTCGAGAGCAGCGAAGCTCAGCGTTCCTGTTGGCAGCGGGGCGTAATCAGTTCCCGCGACTGCTGTCTGATCAGTTATCGTGTAGTCCGCTGTTACGGCCTCAGTCAGGTTTTCTAATCGATTTACAGCAACGGTTACCGTGCTGGCTGCCTTGGTGCTGTAGCGGACGCAATAGTCAGGTGAGCTGAACGCTATTTTGGAAGGAGTTGAAGTCACTGATTCCCTCTAAATGACGAGCAAGCGCCACGGAGACAGCTGGTTGCGGTTGCAAGTCCGCCAAGCCATTCTAGCGAATCCTATTAGTGTCAAGAATCTGACAGGCAACTAGCTTTGCACAAAGGCAGCTAATCTTGAAGTTCCTCTTCCTGTCTAGAAACGCTTTTTGTAGAGCGCAACGACCCAAAGAGCGTCGATCGAAGAGTACAGATGGAGCTCAACTCATGTCAATGAATTCAACATCACGAATTGCTTACCCGCTTTGGGTCAGCGCAAGGTGACATACCTCGGTCGGGCGGCGCATTGAGCGAGCATTCACGCGAATGAACTTCGCCGCGTGATAACGGGTGACAACCAGCCAACAGGCTTTCGCGTCAGGTGTGAAGGTCTGCTTATGACGATCGTGAATCTTTTGAATTTTACATCTCGACCCCTCCTTGTTATTGTCACCTTCTAATAATTGCGTTGGGAATATCTCAAGGATCTTTCGATGAACCTGCTTGCTCGCGCTTACCGTTCTTCACTCGGCAAAAAATACATCATGGCGATCACCGGGTTCCTTCTGTTCTTATTCGTGATCGTTCACATGCTAGGCAATCTTCAGGTCTATCTTGGGCCCGAGCCGATGAATGCTTACGCGGCGCTGCTCAAGTCTAAGCCGGCGCTGCTGTGGACCGCGCGCGTGGGACTGTTCATCACCGGTGTGCTGCATATCTGGTCGGCCCTTCAGCTCGCCGCCGAGAATCGAGCTGCGCGGCCCGAGCCCTATGACGAAGGCAAGCCCATCGCGACTCTTGCATCTCGTACGATACTGGTCAGTGGTTTGATTATCTTCGCCTTCATCATCTATCACCTCATGCATTTCACGCTGGGAGTCACGAATCCCGATTTCATGGAGCTGCACGATCCGTTGGGACAGCATGATGTCTACCGGATGACGGTCGAGGGCTTCCGCAATCCATGGGTTTCCGCTTTCTACATCATTTCGATGGGCCTGCTCTTTTTGCACCTTAGCCACGGTGTATCGAGCCTGTTCCAGTCGCTGGGAATCAGACGCAAGGCGACGGTCGCCGCGTTCAATCGCTTCGCACGGATTTCGGCGATCGTGATTTTCATCGGCAATTGTTCGATTCCCATATCGATTCTCGCGGGAGTCGTGAAGTAAGAGATGGGTTAACCGCAGAAGACCGGGAGACTAACCGCAGAGGACGCGGAGGAGCGCAGAGATACTTCTGAAAAACAATCACTATGAAACTCGATGCCAAAATACCTTCGGGGCCGCTCGCTCAGAAGTGGAGCAAGCATCGCCACGACATCAAGCTGATCAACCCGGCCAACAAGCGGAAGTTTGATGTGATCGTGGTTGGCTCGGGGCTTGCGGGCGGGTCTGCCGCGGCGACGCTGTCGGAACTGGGCTATAAGGTGGAATGCTTTTGCTTTCAGGACAGCCCTCGGCGCGCACACTCGATCGCGGCGCAGGGCGGTATCAACGCCGCGAAGAATTATCAGAACGACGGCGATAGCGTCTACCGCTTGTTCTACGACACGATCAAGGGCGGTGACTTTCGCTCGCGTGAAGCTAACGTCTACCGGCTGGCCGAGGTCAGCGTCAACATCATCGACCAGTGCGTAGCGCAAGGAGTTCCGTTTGCGCGCGAGTACTCCGGCTACCTCGCGAACCGGTCATTTGGTGGAGCTCAGGTTTCGCGTACTTTTTACGCGCGGGGTCAGACGGGCCAGCAGTTGTTGCTTGGCGCTTATCAAGCGCTCGCAAAGCAGATCGAGGCCGGCGGAGTGAAGATGTATCCGCGCACCGAGATGCTCGACCTGGTGCTGATCAACGGACAGGCGAAAGGAATCGTGGTCCGCGATCTGGTGACCGGCGAGATCAGCTCGCACGCGGCGGATGCGGTGGTGCTGGCGACCGGCGGCTACGGCAACGTGTTCTTTCTTTCAACCAACGCCAAGGGCTGCAACGTGACCGCGATCTGGCGCGCCTACAAACGGGGCGCGCTGATGGCCAATCCTTGTTTCACCCAGATTCATCCAACCTGCATTCCGGTAACCGGCGAACATCAATCGAAGCTGACACTAATGTCGGAGTCCCTGCGGAACGATGGCCGCGTGTGGGTGCCGAAGACAAAGGGTGATAACCGCCCGCCTAACGAGATCCCGAAGGAAGAGCGCGACTACTTCCTCGAGCGCAAGTATCCAGCTTACGGGAATCTCGCGCCGCGCGACATATCATCCAGAGCCGCTAAAGAAGTCTGCGACGAAGGCAGAGGAGTGGGGCCGGGCGGCCGAGGTGTGTACCTCGACTTTGCCGACGCGATCGAGCGGCTTGGCCTGAACGTGATTCGCGAGCGCTACGGCAATCTGTTCGAGATGTACGAACGCATAACCGGCGAAGACGCTTACAAGATTCCGATGCGGATCTATCCCGCGAGCCACTACACGATGGGCGGGTTATGGGTCGATTACAACTTGATGAGCAACATCCCCGGCCTTTACGTGATTGGCGAAGCGAACTTCTCAGACCACGGCGCGAATCGGCTCGGGGCAAGCGCGTTGATGCAAGGGCTGGCCGACGGCTACTTCATTTTGCCCTACACAATCGGCGACTACTTTGCGGCTGAACGGCCGGCCAAACCATCAGTCGATGATCCCGAATTCAAAAAGGTCGAATCGGAGGTTGCCGAGCGCACGAAGAAGTTGCTGTCCATTAGGGGCCGCCGAACGGTTACAGAGTTTCATCGAGAGCTCGGAAAGCTGATGTGGGACAAATGCGGGATGGCTCGCAACGAAGCGGGATTGAAAGAGGCTTTAGATACGATTCCGGCGATGAGGCGGGAGTTCTGGGAAGACTTGAACGTGCTTGGCGATGGAAATGAGTTGAACCAGTCGCTCGAGTACGCCGGCCGGGTTGCCGACTTCATGGAGTTCGCTGAGTTGGTTGTCTATGACGCGTTGACCCGTGACGAATCGTCCGGCGCTCACTTTCGCGAGGAGCACCAGACACCGGACGGCGAAGCTAGACGTGACGATGAAAGGTTCTCTTACGTCTCGGCGTGGGAGTATCAAGGCGTGGACCAGCGGCCAATCTTACATAAGGAACCATTGGTTTACGAAGAAGTTCATCTGGCGCAAAGGAGCTACAAGTAGTCTGGCAAATACCCCCGGACGCAGTCGGGGGATTGTTCATACCCGGCCTACTGAAGCGCCGGACTGACGGTTCTCTTGAGAGGCGAGAGGAGGGGGCCGCCCTTCCTGGTAGGTTGAGTATGAACAGACCACCAATTGCGTTGGTGGAATTTCGCCGGAAGTTCCTGGATTCTCGAGAAGGAGTTACGCGTAAGAATGAATCTGACGTTGCGTGTGTGGAGACAAAAGAACTCGACGTCGCAAGGCACGTTTATCGAGTACGAGGCTGATGACATCTCGCCCGACACGTCTTTTCTCGAGATGCTCGACATCGTCAACGAAGGGCTGATCAAACGCGGCGAAGACCCGGTTGCATTTGATCACGATTGCCGCGAGGGCATCTGCGGAACTTGCGGAATGGTCATCAACGGAATCGCTCACGGACCGCTGGGCGCTACTACGACCTGCCAGTTGCACATGCGTCACTTCAAAGATGGTCAGCTAATCACGATCGAGCCGTGGCGCGCGCGGCCCTTTCCAGTCATCAAGGACCTGGTCGTAGACCGCAGCGCTTTTGATCGGGTCATTCAAGCGGGAGGATACATCTCCGCGCGAACCGGTGGCACCCCCGACGGCAACACGATCCAGATATCAAAGCCCGACGCTGATCTTGCGATGGACGCGGCCGCTTGCATCGGATGCGGCGCGTGCGTGGCCGCATGCAAGAACGCTTCGGCGATGCTGTTCGTCGCGGCGAAGGTCTCTCATCTGAACATTCTTCCGCAGGGCAAGCCGGAGAAGGACCGTCGCGTGGTGAACATGGTGAGGGCGATGGATGAGGAAGGCTTCGGCAACTGTACGGTGATGGGTTCGTGTGAAGCCGTGTGCCCGAAAGAGATCAGCCTGGATTTCATCTCGCGCATGAACCGGGACTATCTCGGGGCCCTGTGGCGAAGCAGGTAGTTAGGCCGGCAGATATTCTGGCGGCTGTGCGCCGGGCGCGTTAGAATGGCGCAAAGTTAGTCCAGCTATCAGCCCCGTGATTGGGGCAACGTCTCGCTCCCGTCCGGCATCACCCCAACGCTGAGCCGCACCGCGGCGGCTCACTTACACGAACCGCTCAACAAACTCCGGAGGAAAGTAAATGCGAAAGAAACTAGGCAGTCTCTTGCTGATGCTCTCCCTCTTCGGGCTGGCGATGCCGGTGGCGGCGCTGGCCCAGAACAGAGATGACTACAGAGGAATAATAAGGCGCGACAGGAATGGAGTCCGCATAGGCGATAGCCGAATCGTCCTGTTCGATGGTCCGGGCATTCTGAACTACCATCAGAAGCACAGGTGGATGGAGGGCCCAGGCGGAGCCGCTACGGTCATCGGGATCGGCGCCGGCGCCGGGGCTGCAACAGGCGGCGTGGTCAAAGGCAAGAAGGGCGCGGTCATCGGGGCCGCTATCGGCGCGGGCGCTGCTACGGGTCTCTGGCTGTACAAGAATCGAACCGAGAAACGCCGAATCTTCTGAAGGATCTCACCTTAACGCTTTGTTTGATCGAAGCCGGCATCCCTTGTCCGAACAGATCAAACAACATGGATCCATGTGGCTGAATTGAAGGGGCTGACCATATTGCCACAGGTCAGCCCCTTTTCTTCTTGACCGCCTCTCGCGCTACCTCTTGAGTTTAGAAAAGTTTGGCGATAGCCAACCTCGCCCGCCCGACTGCCAAACCGTGGCGCGCCTGTTGCTGCATCAACCTTGAAAGCCGGAAGCACGAACCTTTAATCAACTAGGAGGAATAAGGATGAAACGCATATTGACGAGTGCAGCTCTGTGCTTAGCACTTGCTTTGAGCCTCGCGGCGCCAGCCTCGCTGGCTTCGCAGAACAAGAACAGCGGCAAGAAAGCCGCCGCAATGAAGACGATGTCGCCACGCGCCGAAGCGCTGAAAAAGTGCAACGACGACTACGCGGCTGCGGTCAAGAAAGCGAATGACGACCACGCCGCGGCGCTCAAGGATGCCAGGGGCAAGAAGGGCAAGGAGCGCGCCGAGGCGATGAAAGCCGCAAACAAGACCAAGACTGATGCCTGGGCTGCAGCCAAGACGGCTAAAGGAGTCTGCGTCAAAGCAGCTCCGAAGAAGTAGGCACTCCTGGGAACGCGCGCATTCTGCCGTGCATGATTCCTGATCGAATCTCTCAAAGCTCGACGACTGGCTCTGCCGGTCGCCGGGCTTATTGTTTTCAGAAAGGAAACCAACGATGAAACAAATTATTTGCGGCGGGGTGCTAAGTATCTTCCTCGCCGTTGCACTCACACCCGCCGCTGCGTTAGGCGACAGAAGCCAGCATCACGCTGCTATGAAGCTGTGCAAACAGAACTACAAGAACGCCATTCGAGGGGCCAAGTATCTGAAGAGCCGGCAGCGAAGAGCCAGGATCGAACAGGCGCGACGGGAACGAGAAGACTGCGAGAGGCTTGCTCCGAAATAGCTCGTCTGGCTACCCCGCGATGATAGCCCGATACACTTCCGGGTCAACGTTGCCGCCGCTGATAACGCAGCACACGCGGCTCTCGCGAAAAAGGTCCGTCCCGGTCAGCAACGCGCCAATCGGCAACGCCCCAGTCGGCTCCGCTTTCAGATTCGCAAGCCCAAATAGCAGCCGCAAGCCTTCCTTGATGTTCTCTTCGGGAACCTCGACTATCGCGGACAACCCTTCTTTCAGCACAGCCCAGTTATGCCCGCCCACGCTCACAGTGCGCGCGCCGTCGGCGATAGTTTGAGGTTCGGTCTCGTTAACGACTATGTGACCCGCGCGAAGCGAGCGGGCCGCGTCATTAGCCATCAGCGGCTCCGCGCCTGCCACCCTAGCGCTGCTGCCTGCGGCGCGAAGCCCGGTGATTATTCCCGACGTGAGCCCTCCGCCTCCGACTGGAGCAATGACGAAATCAAACTCGCGATCGAGCGCTGCAAGCTCGGCTCCGAGGCTCGCGTTGCCTTCGATCACCAGCCGGTCGTCGTAAGCGCTCGCGACGTAGGCATCTGGATTGTCGCCGGCAAGTTCGGCCACTCGACCCGCGCGGCTCTTCTCTCTGACGTCGATCAGGTCAACTAGGCCGCCGTATTCGCGCACTGCATCGATCTTCACTTGAGCCGAGGTCGACGGCATCACGATGGTGCAAGACTTGCCCAGAAGCGAACAGGCATACGCCATGGCTTGTCCGAAGTTGCCAGATGAAGCGGTGATGATCTTGCGCTCAGGAACTTTGGAAGCGAGGTTGTAAGCCGCCCGAAACTTGAAGCTGCCCGTGAACTGAAAGGTCTCGGTCGCAATCGTCAAGTCAACGCCCAGCCGCTTGGATAAGCGCGGCGCTTCGATGATTGTGGTTGGGCGAACAACGTCCTTGAGCCGACTGCTGGAGTTGTCAGACTCGTTCATACGTACAGACTATCAAGCAAGCGGCTCGAGGTGACAAGTAGAGGAGGAACGCGCCGAGCTATTTCTTCACATCCTTCGATGTGATGTCGATGGTGATCATGAAGCCGTTGGTTCCGCTGTACTCGAATGCCTTTGGGCCCACGCGGTAGGCTTCAATCTCGTTGGGCATCAGAACAAACCCGTCATTGCGCGCTGCGCCGAAGTACTTCAGGTTTCGAATCACCACCGGTTCTTCGGTCATGCCTGGGCCGCGATGCAGGACGATTACCCCGCCTTTCCCGCCGTTGAGCTTTGCCTCAGCGCGATCTTTCGAAGCTTGCCAATCTACAGTCGCGTCTTGAGCAGCAACGGTGAATGACTTCCACTTGAGTGGATAGACGTGACTGAGGATTGTTGCGAGGCCGGCTCGCTGCTCCTTGGTGACCGACGGTTCAAACGTTGCTTCGATCCATTCTCCCTGGCCGCCGCCAAAGTCAGCTCCAAGATCACCCGCCAGCCAGAACTTTACTCCATCAAGCTTGACGTTTCCGTAGTTGCCCTTGTTGACCTTGTAGGCAAAATTGGCGCGGCAGTAATGTTCGGCCATTCCGCCGTGACCCTGATGAGCGGCGGGCTTGGTGGCGAAATAGCACTGGCAGAACATCGGGCAGCTACACGCCTCGATGATGGTTGCGTTAAGCGCCCATTCCGGCGCGGCAGGCTTTTGAGCAGCAGCCGTGACGGCACTCACGGCCAGTAGGATGGGGAGAGTCCAATAGAAAAACTTTCGCATTTCGACACCTCCGTTCAAAGATGGTTCGGTAACCCGTGGGACGTATCCTCTTAAGTATCTCGGCATGTATCGCGCGATCTGTTTAGCTGTCGCGAACTCAAAGCCAAGTCATATGGGAACGCAGCGAATGCTGACAGCCATTCTTATACTGCGAACTCTAATGAGAGTCAATCAGGTTCAAGCGCCAACCCCCGCTGATCCATGTAGACCCAATAGACCAGGCGACGACCGCCTCTTCGAATACCGGACGCTCGTCGTACAATAGATCCGAGATGTTCGCTGAAGTCGCGGTTCCAATCTACATCAGGCAGACATTCACATATCGCCTGCCGGGCGATATGGCTGCGCGCGCCGAGATCGGTTGCCGTGTGCTCGTGCCGTTCGGTAAGAAGTTTCTCACCGCGTTCATCGTCGACCTGCACGAGAGCTTGCAAAGCGACGTCGATGAATCCGACATCAAAGAGGTCGAAGAACTGCTCGACGAATCGCCGGTCATCACCCGCGAGATTCTGGAGCTAACGCGCTGGATTTCCGATTACTACTTCGCGCCGTGGGGCGAGTGCCTGAGGGCCGCCCTGCCCGCCGGCGCAATTTCGATCAGCGAACAAGTGCTGACGCTTACCGAAGCGGGCCGTACTGCGCTTGCTCACCAGAGACGCACACATGACGCGTCGTCGAAGCAGCGCGCACTCGAGCTTCTAGCCGGCGAAGGCTTTGTTCCATCACGGCAGCTCGAACGCGAGTTTCCGAAGCCCTGTGCGGCCGCTCTCATTCGGCAGCTCACCCGCGACGGTTTGATCAGCGTTTCGCAGCGCATCGCCCAGACGCGTATGAAGCCGAAGCTTCACAATGTTGTGCGTCTGATTGACCCGGGTGAAGATCAGAAACCTCTTAACGAGAAGCAACGTCGAGTCGTCGAGGTTCTTGCGTCTGCAAGCGATGGGATGCCGTTCAGCGAGTTGCTTGACGCCGCAGATGTTTCGTCGTCCGTTGTGCGCACGCTCGAGAAGCGCGGCGTTGTAGAAGTGTTCGCGCGCGAGATTCGCCGTGACCCGCTTGCTCACATCGCTAAGGAGGAGACGGCGCCGGTCACGCTCACCGCCGAGCAGCGACACGCTTTCGACCAGATAGCCGCAAAGATCGATGAACGCCAGTACTCGACTTTCCTTTTGCACGGCGTCACCGGAAGCGGCAAAACTGAGATCTACATCCGCGCGATGCGTGACGCGGTCAACCGGGGACTCACCGCGCTGATGCTTGTGCCCGAGATTTCGCTGACTCCCGTCTTCTCTCGCCGATTGAGAGCGCAGTTTGGCGAAGCGGTTGCCATCCTTCACTCGAGCCTTTCTGAAGGCGAACGCAACGATGAGTGGCGGCGCATCAAAGACGGGGACGCGCGAGTCGTAATCGGCACTCGTTCGGCGGTGTTCGCTCCGCTCGACAAGCTTGGCGTGGTCATCGTCGACGAAGAGCACGACGGCTCGTACAAGCAGGGTGAAACGCCGCGATACCACGGCCGCGACACCGCGATTGTGCGAGCCTCGCGAGCCGGCGCAGTCATCGTGCTGGGTTCCGCAACGCCTTCGCTCGAATCGTTTCACAACGCGCACGCGGGCAAGTACGTCTATCTCAGGCTTGAAGCTCGTTACCGGGATCGCGCGCTCGCCGAAGTCCAAACCGTGGATATGCGCGAGGTGTTCAAGCGTCACGGGAAAGCGCAGACGTTGTCGGACGAGTTGAAATCGGCGATCGCCGAGACGTTTGCGCGAGGCGAGCAATCGATGATCCTGCTAAACCGGCGCGGCTTCTCTTCGTTTTTGTTGTGCCGGTCGTGCGGGCTCGCGATTCACTGTCCCAACTGCGATGTGACGCTGACCTATCATCGCTACAATTCGAGCCTGCAGTGTCACTACTGCAACTACATCAGGCCGGTGCCGCGCGTGTGCGATGCGTGCGAAGGCGAATACATTCACTACGTCGGTCTGGGAACGGAGCAGCTCGAAGCGCAACTCAAAGAGATGTTTCCCGAGATGAACATAGCGAGGCTCGATCGGGATACGACACGAAGGCGCGGCAGCTTCGAGCAAATCATAATGGAATTTGCCGGCGGGGGAATCGACTTGCTCGTTGGCACGCAGATGATCGCCAAGGGTCACGACTTTCATAACGTGACTCTTGTGGGCGTGGTCTCGGTTGACGCCGGGCTGGGGCTACCCGACTTTCGTGCAGCCGAGCGAACGTTTCAACTGCTCACTCAAGTAGCGGGACGCGCGGGGCGAGGCGACCGGCCCGGGCGCGTGATAATACAAACCTATCACCCGGAGCACTACTCACTCGTATGCGCACGCGACCAAAACTACGAAGAGTTCTACCGGCGAGAGATTGCCTTTAGGCGCACGATGCACTACCCGCCGTTCTCCGCGTTGATCAACGTATTGATCCACGACAAGGATCACGATCGCGCGAACAATACCGCGATGGACTTCGCGCGAGAGCTGCGCCAAGCCGCGAAGGGTTCGGACTTGCGAGTGCTGGGCCCCGCGCCTGCCGCGATCTCGCGAATCAAAGGCGAGTACAGGTTTCAAGTCTTGATCAAAGCTCAGAGCCGGACGCGCGCGCGCGAAGCGTTAGACGTGGCCATGGACCGGGTGGCAGCGGACGGCCACAACCCACGGTCGATTTCCGTTGAAGTCGATCCGATGAACTTGATGTGAGCTGGGTGTATGGTTCGAATCGGAGCGCCCGCGTAGTGGCTCTATAGTTTGGAAATTTTCCCCGAAGGGGATCCGTCCTCCAGCCCAGGGTTGCGGTACTCGGCTACCCTGGGCAAAGACGGCGATGAGTTCCGACAACCCCGAACGGGGTTGTGGCATAGCTCTGCATGAAATGCGTCGTCCTGAAACTCGATAAACGATAACGATTCGAGACTATCGATCCGCTGGGTAGGTGTACACAACGAGGCTCGGCCGCAACCCCGTTGGGGTTGGGGAACTCGTCGCCGTCTTCCCAGGGTAGCCGAGTACAGCAACCCTGGGCTGGAGGACGGATCCCCTTCGGGGAAAATTTCCAAACTGTAGACCGCTCGTACACGGGGGCTGGCGGCACTCTAAGGCAACGAACCCTCGGGCACGAGCCAGGAATGAATGTCGATCACCAGTCTCCCAGTCTTGACCGTCGGGTCCCCTTCAGCCAGCGCTTTGGCCTCATCGATCGAGTTAACCTTGAACACAAATACTCCTGCGTACTCCCCGGCGTTCTCGAAGGGACCGGCAATCACCAGCTTGCCCGAGCTCGCCATGCTGTTGATGTGGGCCATGTGGTCTGCCTGAAGCTTTTCGGTTTCAGGTGTTCGCGTGCCGGTCCATTTCGGGCCGCGGCGCAGGAAAGCAAAGTAGTAAGTAGTCATTTTCATTGGCTGCGCAGGCGGCTTCATGACGCCCTTGGCGGCCCACCACTTCAGGACTTCCACCGAAAAGCCTCCCACCTTCACCAGGGGATCTGCTTCTTCCCATGCTCGCGCCTCCTCTGCAGAGGAAGCGTTGAGCACAAATACTCCGGCGATTCGCGTGTCGTCGCCGAATGGACCGGCGATCGCGGCCTTGCCGCTGGCTATAAGGCTTTGCACGTGTTTGGAATGGGCCGGGAAAAGCTGTTGCGCTTCAGCCTTCTGGGCGCCGGTCCAGTTTGCCGGTTTGACAAGCAAGCACAAATAAAAGGCCCCCATCTCGACTTTGAATTCTTGCGCTTTCGTAATCGAAGTCGGAACGGCAACCGCCGGCCAACACATGATGGCCGCGCACCCAATCAGTTTCCTCAAACTTGATCTCATCCTCACGCCTGGCCAGAGTTTCATCATCGGTTATTCCTCCGTTAATTGGTGTCCAGCTATTCTATTAACCGTTTGCTGCGCTTTCTTTATCTGTCGATTAGACGCGGCTGAGATCGAGCCTGACAGAATCATGTACGAGGTGGCCGCCTCGCACGCAGCCGCGCTGGGCTTGGGGGAGTTCGAAACCGATCTGCTCGAGATGGCAGGAGTCGAAAAGAACACGAACTTTTCTTCGCGAGCGTCATCACAGGACACCGGCTATTGCCGCTCATATCGAGGCTCTTTGGCTGGGCTCAGACTTCTGACGATGAACGGCGAGCTGCACCAAAGAACCACTCTTCTGAAGCTGCAGATTGACCTCTCTCACTTGAGCTTGAATGCAGTTCTCAAGAACTCCTTCACGCCCTCTCCCCCGGTGACGCTAAGCCAAACAGGCTCCTCTTGCCGGCCGACCTCAAGCTCGAAACGAAAGAACGAACAACACACTCGCTCGAGACTAATGAACTCAGCAATCGCGAGAATGTTCGCTTTTGTTCCGGGCAGTCCTACAGCATAGCCGTTCGCCAACTCGCGAACGTTCTCGGCTTTCGAAAACAGTTGCTTGTGCAGCTCTTGTTGTCGTATTCGTTCGGCCGCGGTCAATCCGAGAAGATTGCAAGCGATTGGTGGATCGGTCATTGACTTGCTCTCCGTCTTACCCTGTTGGGCTGGCCGTGCTTTGCCGGTCTGTTTCTGTTGCGCAGATGCCGAAGCGGCTACCAGCAGGGTCAAGCCTGCCGCCGACAGCAAGGCGATTCTTACGGCTGTGATCCGGTTGTGCATAGCGTTCTCCTTAAGTTTTCGATTCTCGATCAAAGAGCTTGACGAACACGCACGCGGGGAACTGCTCGGGGCAATCGCAGCGGCTCAGGCCATGATGAATTGCCTCACGCATAGACTGGAGCTGGCGGATTTTCTCGTCTATCGCATTGAGTCTGGCCTCGGCGAGCGCCCGCATCTCCACAATTGTGTGAGCCCCGCTCTCGCGCATATCCAGCAGCGATTTTATCTCGGTGAGAGTGAAGCCCAATCCCTTGGCTTGCTTTACGAACCGAATCGACATCACCGCGTCCTCGGTGTACTCTCGGTAACCCGACGCGCGCCGGCCGGGCTTCTTGAGCAGTCCGAGTCGCTCATAGAGACGAACCGTCTGAACGTTGACGTCTGCCTGCGCCGCTACTTGACCGACCGTCATTACAAACCCCCACCCCGCGAATTTGTATTATCAACCTTGTACCAAAGTATAGAGTCAAGAAGATTCTGCGGGAACCCGTTCAGAGTTCACTACTTCGGTGAAGGTGGCTTTGGGATCGCGTCCCATTTCATCAGAATACTCTCTGTGGTGGGACCATTCTGCTTCAGCCACGCACTCATCTCGTCTCCAACTTTATTTCCGTAAATGCGATGCGAATAGATCACGGCGCTGCCAACCCCATCATGCATTCTGAACCTGGCGAACGCCACCTCTATGAACCCAGGACGACCAAAGATCACAACCACCAAATGCTCGGCTAGCTTGTCCTTGGTCCTGGGAACCGAATCAGTCTTAACAACCAATGCCTTGTTCGCTTTATAGTTCTCAAGAACAGCGTTCGCTGTAGCAGCAAGAGCTTCGCCGTCTTTCGCTTTTCGATAGAACAGCATCGTCACCATGTCTGTCCACGCTTTCAAGTCCTCCTGGCCGTCCGGGGTATATTCGTGTTGATCGTCTTTCGTGAAACGGTGAAAGTACTTAGTGTCAGCAAACGAGAAGGCTGCGACTTTCTCTTTCTTGTCCGCGGCCTGGGGCAAGAATCCGCTAGCGACACTTTGCGCGAAGAACATCGCAAAACAAGCGAATGCGATTTTAGATTTCATGTTGGTGATCCAAACAGCTTCTTATTGTTTCGATTGACCTTGGAGCGGAAGGGAGTTGGCGGACTCGACGCTGGCCACTATCCTGCGCAGGATCTCGGGAAGCTTTTTATCGTCGACCCATCTCACGACGACTACCAGATCGTGAACTGGATCCACGAATGAGATGTTGGTGCCGGCGCCGAGAGCCGCGAAGCTGTTTGCCGGCATACCGGGGTACATCTTCTCGCCTGTGTTGAGCCACCACATGTAGCCGTAGTCCTGCTTCAACTCGCACGGCGTCGTCGCCATCGCGATCCACTTCTCCGAAATCAACTGCCGGTCTTTCCACTTTCCGCCGCGGAGGAACAGATATCCAAACCGCGCCAGGTCGCGAGAGCTGATCCACATTCCTCCGCCCCAGTGACCGCCGCCGCTCACCGATTTCATGGTTTTGCCGTCGATCTCAACATCCGAGTTGCGGTAGCCATTCCATTGCCAGCCGTCGGAAGCGCCGATCGGATCCATGATCATTTCCTTGAGCACCGCCGGAAGCGGCCGCTTCCAGACTCGCAGAGACGACAGCGCTACCCGGTTGACGCGCACGTCGTTGTATTCCCAGAAGCTGCCATGCTCTTGAAGCTGGCGGTCGCGCCCGCGCCTCCTGTCAAAGGTATCGGGCTTGTCCCACAGTGTGCCTTCCCATTCGCTGGTCTGCTGAAGCGACTCGTGCCAGGTGATAGCGGCGTTGTGCGCGCTGTCGTAGCCGCCATCCTTGACGTACTTACTCACGGCATCGCTGGTGCTCTTGATCAAGCCCCGATCGAAGGCCAGGCCAACGGTCGTCGACACGAAGCTCTTGGCCGCGCTGAACGACATATCGACTCGCCGTGTGTCTCCGAACTCCGCGACGATGTAGCCGTGCCTCAGGACCACGAGGTTGATGGGCGCGCGCTCCTTCGTCGGTCCAACGATTTCACCTGAGCGCTCGGTGGTCGTTCGCCTGGTTATGTACTCGAGCGGGTCCTTGCTGAAGACGGTCGTTTCGCTTGCTCGCGCGAACTGCATAGCGTCCTCGAGCTTAGCGCTATCCATCCCGGCTTCTTCAGGGCGCTTGTGTTCCCATCCGTCGCCGGCCGGCGGATAGTAAAGCGCTCGGCTGGATTGCCTGGCGTCGTCGATGTCTACGGCAAGCAATCGCTTGGGCTCGTGACCGACAGGAATCGTAGCGACAACCTTCTTGGTGCGCGGGTCGATTGCGGAAACGGTGTCGTCGAGCTGATTGCTGACCCACACCAGGCGGCCATCCGGACTGATGGTGATCCAGTTCGGGACGCGGCCCACGTCGATTTTCGCGAGCTGTTTCAGATCCGGCACTGAAAAGGCGTAAACCGCCTTGCCTGCCATGCTCGTCACGTATAACTCGCGCTCGTCGGGCGTGAGCGCGAGCCCATGGGTGAGAGTGTCGTAGGGCGGGATCACGGTGCCCGGGGGCAACGCCGGGAGCTCCACTCGACGAATCGTTTTTCCTTCTTTGAGGTCGACCACTACGAACCCGTGCAACTTGGACAGCGCAACATACGCGAGCTTTTGGTCTCTGCGAAGCGCTATCGGGCGAACCCAATCGCCCGGCGCGATCTCATTGATCTGCTTGTGCGTGGCGGTGTCGTATATCGTGATTCGCGAGCCCGCCATCGAGCCCAGGTACAGCCGCTTGCCGTCCGCCGAGACATATGTGTTGTGCGGCCACGCGGGCGCCTTCATCCGGTCGATCACTTTCATCGTGGTTGTATCCACGACGTCGATCGCCGCATCGTTACGCAGCGGCACGAAGACCTTGCGGCCATCCCGGGTGATCGATACTTCATTCGGGGCGCGGCCTACCTTCGTGCGCGCGGTCACCCGATTAGTCGCGGTGTCCACGGCGACCAGTTCGTCGGTCCCCTCGACGCTGATGTACAACGTGCGTCGATCGGGCGAGAGGACTACGCCGTGCGGGTTTGCGCCGACATTGATACTCCCGACGACTTTCATCGTCGCCGGATCAATGACCGTGACGTCGTTACCCTTGGAGTTGGTGACGTACACCCGCGCAGTTCGGCGATCGGCGGCGCCGGCGGCCGATGCCGCCAGAAGAACTAGGGCGATAGCGATAAAGGTGAGCTTTGATGATTTCATAGCGGCCACATAATACACGAAACGGGCCGTGGTTTGAACACGGAAAAACTATAGCGAACACCCGCAACTTTCAGTTGGAGGGGGATTGTACGCTGCCTAAGCGGTAGCGTTAATTTGCCCGCCGCAACTGCGCGCTCACGCTGGTCCGTCGCCGCGAGAGCGCTGTGGTATCATCCGTTTTTCATGTACATCGATTCGCACACACACATTGAGGGAAGCGAATTCGACGCCGATCGCGAAGCCGTCATTCAACGCGCGATTGACGCTGGAGTCGAGATCATCGTGTGTGTAGGCGACGGCGAAGTAGCCGCAGACTCGCACGCCGCAGCGTTTCGCATCGCCGAAGAATATCCATTCATCTACACCACCGTCGGCGTTCATCCGCACGAAGCTCGCCTGCTTGACGACAATCTCTACTCGAAGCTGATGGATCTTTCGCAGCATCCAAAGGTGATCGCGTGGGGCGAGATCGGGTTGGATTACCACTACGATAACTCGCCGCGCGAAGTGCAGCGCGAGGCGTTCCGAAGACAGTTGCGAATGGCCCGCGAGCGTCATCTCCCGATCTCGATTCACACACGCGAAGCGGAAGCCGATACGCTCGCGATTTTCGACGAAGAGTGGAAAGACTCGGGACTCGGCGGAGTCATTCATTGTTTCACCGGCACGCGCGCGTTTGCGGAGGCCGCGGTCGAGCTTGGCTTCTCGATTTCCTTTTCGGGAGTGATAACTTTCAAGAAGGCCGAAGACCTTCGCGACACGGCTCGTAGTCTGCCTATGGACAAAATGCTGATCGAGACTGACGCGCCGTTCCTCGCGCCGGTGCCTTATCGCGGACGGCGCAACGAACCGGCTTACGTAGTGGAGACCGCGCGAGCCATAGCCGAGCTTCGCGGCGCGGAGCCTGAAGAGATTGGTCGAGCGACAACGGAGAATTTCAAGCGGCTCTTCAAGCTTTAGTGAGAAAGCCTGAGTTGCATCTGGAACAGAGAGGCGCCAATGGAAATAAACCGTCTGAGTCGACGCGAGGCGCTTCAAGCGATCGGGGTGCTGACTGCCGGAGTAGTACTCGGTCCGGGCTGTACGCGACGAGTCCGACCCTACGTCGTAGACCCACCCGTCGGCATCGGACGCAACGCCCGTCGCTTCACGCCGGTCAACGTAGCTCCCGAGCGCGTGATTCGAACCGTAGTTGGGCTTCGTCCTTTTCGCCCGTCGGGTTTCGTCGTGCGAGCTGAGTCTATCGGCGACAAGCTATTGGTTCACAACTACGGGCACGGAGGCGGTGGCGTGACGCTCTCGTGGGGCACGGCCCGGCTGGCGGCCGACCTGGTTGCCGAATCTGGCCGGACCGGAACAGCGGCGGTGATCGGCTGCGGCGCGGTTGGCCTCGCGACAGCCAGAACCCTTCAGCGACGAGGCTTCGACGTGACAATCTATGCGAAGGATCTCCCACCCGAAACGACTTCAAACATCGCGGGCGCCAGTTGGTTTCCGTCTCACGTTATCGACGAAGCGCGCCGGACGCCGGCCTTCGACGCGCAGTTCGAACGCGCGGCTCGATTCGCGCATCGCGCTTATCAGTTGATGATCGGCGATGAATACGGAGTTCACTGGCGAGAGCAATACGCCCTCAGCGACGCCGAAGACGACGACGGGAGCTTGCCGTGGGACTACGAGATGCTGCGCGACTTGTTTCCAGCGGGGCGCACTTTGAAGCGATCCGAGAATCCGTTCCCGGCTCGCAGTGTTCAAGTGGACAACATGATGTTCATAGAACCGTCGGTATATCTAACGGCCGTGCTTCGCGATTTTTATATCGCCGGCGGGCACGTCCGGCGTGTTGCGTTTGTGGAACCCCGCCAGCTTGCAAGCTTGCCGGAAACTGTCGTTGTGAACTGCACCGGGCTTGGCTCGCGCGAGTTGTTCGGCGATCGCGAGATCGCTCCGATCAAAGGTCAGCTCCACGCGCTGATACCGCAACCCGAGGTCGACTACGCGATGGTGACCGGAGGGCTGTACATGTTTCCGCGACGAGACGGGATAATGCTAGGTGGAACATTCGAGCACGGAGTAGAGACGCTCGAACCAAATCCCGAAGCCGAGAAGCGCATCATCGCGGGTCATCGGCGAGTTTTCAGTGGAATGCGTTGACGAATCATTGCCTCTCTACGCTACAAAGTCAGTGCCGCTCCGTCGGCGGGAGCTTGAGGTCAAAACACGAAACGAACTACGAAGCATGGAGTGTGGTAAAATCGCGCACTAAGAGGTACTGGAAATGATGAGATACCAATTAGAGAGATTCCTCGGCGCGGGCGGGTTCGGCGATGTCTGGCTCGCCACTGATACAGTGACGAACCAAAACGTGGCGATCAAATTCTTGCGCCAAGTGTCGCGTGAGAATCTGCAGCGCTTCCAAAGAGAGGCAAGGATATACTGGCAGGAGCAAGACAATCAATTCATTGTTAAACTGCTCAATTACGACTTTAGTCTGCCAAACCCGTACATGGTCTTAGAGTATTGTGAGCGTGGATCACTTCGGTCTTGGATGCTTTGCAATTGGTACGATGTAGCGGTAGCGATTCAGCACGCTGCACTTGGCTTAGCATCTATCCACCAAAAGGGTGGTATCCATCGCGACATAAAGCCCGACAATCTGTTTGTCTCAAGAACCGACAAAGGGCTCAATATCAAAGTCGGCGACTTTGGTTATGGCAGACTTCCTTTTCCCTTTACAAATTCAGTAATGACCTGTTCGGCACACGGTACGGACGGTTATATCGCTCCGGAACTATATTGTGGAAGCGAGTTCAATCCGAAATGCGACATCTACTCATTGGGCATCACTGGAATAGAACTCATTACAGGGTCCAAGGAGAGAGACTCGATAACACGCCCCTGGATTTCTGGAGAGGTCAAGGACCTTCTCATTAGAATGACGAGCAGCAAGCAAGAGAAACGACCGGACGCCGAGGTTGTCGCAGATACAGCTAGGACTATCTGCCAGACATATCAATCCAATTTCAAGACTGTGGCCGCTATTGGGCTGGGACTGTTGGCCATCGCACTATTTAGTCCGAAGAGCAGGAAATAGAATCGGGACTAAGGTTGTAATAGCCTCCCTCCTCCTTGCCCTTGCACATCCGCTCTGAAATAATCAGGGCTTCGTATACAACGTATGATTTTACCCAAAGATATCCAAGAAGCCGTTCGATCTTCGGAAGATCAACCAATCCGTCTCACCGATCCGGAAACGAATAGCGAATACGTTCTGGTGCCTGCAGACCTTTATGATCAGATACGGGATTTGTTCTACGAACATTCAACGCTGACGCGGGATGAGAAGCGCGCGTTGATGCTGCAGGCGGGCTTGCGTGCTGGATGGGACGACCCGGAGATGGACGTCTACAACGATCTGGATCCCCGCCGACAACAATGAATGTCCAGCACGGCGATATGGTTCTTCCAACTACATTCGCACACGATGAGATCAGTCTCTTGTTGTTCGCGCTTCAGGGAGGTGACTCTGCTTCTTTGCCCGATGCGGCATCCTGCGAAGAAGCTTGCCCGGTCGTCGAAAGTATTGAGGAGTTGCTGTGCGGAGGGACCCTCGATCCTCAGCAACAACTCGTCCGGCATCTGAACAATCACCTTCGCGAAGCGCTGATTGAGTGCGGGATGTTCGAGCTGATGGCGGCAACTCAGCCCAGCGCAGCGCACGCGCCCTCGGTTGACGATCCTGTGAAGCTTCAGCAGGTGAACGAGCGGCTGGCCGGGTGGAGTTGTCAGATTACCTTCGACCACGCAGAGCGGCGCTTGCTGCACGAGGCTGTTTCGCGCCTGCCGCGTTCATCCTGGGTAATGATGCCGCAGACAATGTGGCGGCTGAGGAAAAAACTCAAAGCAAGGTAGAAGTTCTGGGGCCACTAACGTTAGATCATTTGTATCAACGCGGTCGCTTGGTTAATCTGAAAGCGCAATTGTAGTTCACGTCGAAAGGGGAACTTCAAATCAATGACTGCTCAGGCACAGCAACCAACACCAGCACTCTTCTTTGAAACCATCACTGCCTATCAACGCAGCGAAGCCATCAAGTCGGCCATCGAGCTCGACCTGTTCACCGCAATCGGCGAAGGCAATAACACCGCCGCCCAGATCGCCGTGCGCTGCGATGCTTCGAAGCGGGGCGCGCGAATACTCTGCGACTACCTGACGATGATCGGCTTTCTGACCAAGGACGGAAACGGCTATGGGCTGACTCAAGACTCGGCTGTGTTTCTGGACCGTCGGTCGCCCGCTTACATGGGAGGCGCGATCGAATTCATCTTGTCCGACCACATCATCGAGGGCTTCAGACACCTGACCGAATCCGTTCGCAAGGGCGGGACTGCCACGCCTGACGATGGCACGCTCGCGCCCGAGCATCCGGTGTGGGTCAAGTTCGCGCGCGCGATGGCGCCGATGATGCGGCCGGTTGCGCAGGGGATTGCTCAGTTGATAGACCCGGAAGCGAATCGCAAGCTCAAGGTTCTGGACATCGCCGCGAGCCACGGCGCATTCGGCTTAGCGTTCGCCACGCGCAACCCACACGCTGAGATCGTAGGCTTGGATTGGGCTAACGTGTTGGAGCTGAGCAAGGAGAACGCGAAGGCCGCGGGCGTTGCGGATCGTCACCGCACGATTGCCGGGAGCGCGTTCGATGTCGACTACGGTACTGGCTACGATGTAGTGCTGCTGACGAACTTTCTGCATCACTTCGGCCCGCCAACCAACGAGAAGCTGTTGAGAAAAGTTCGCACGGCGCTAGCTGAAGGCGGCCGAGCGGTGACGCTCGAGTTTGTTCCGAACGATGATCGAGTGTCGCCTCCAGGCGTTGCGGGATTCAGCTTGACGATGCTGGCAAGCACGCCGAGCGGGGACGCTTACACATTCGCGGAGTTTGAGGAGATGTTCAAGAATGCGGGCTTTGCGAAGAACGAGCTTCATGAGATTCCACCTGCGATTCAGCAGTTGATCGTGTCGCGGAAGTGAAGGCGCTTACGTGATGCAATCGCGCCACCTGGGAGATCGCGGCTATGAGTAAAGAAGAAGACTCTGTTGATCGGCCGGACGAAGAAGGCAAGGACACGAATAAACCGCGTCGTCATCCGATAACGATGGTGAACTCGCCCGAAGAAACCATGAGGCGCATGGCTTCTTTTCCAGAGCGGGCTGCGCAGTTCAGGGAGACTCTCCGTGCCCTTAGAGAAAAGAACTCGCGTTGAGTTCTTTCTGGCTATTCCGTGATACAATCTTGCCACCTGGGAGATCGCGGCTATGAGTAAGCAAGAATCTGTTGATCGGTCTGACGAGACGGCAAAAGAGACGAGTGAATCCCGTCGGCATCCGATAACAATGTCGAACTCGCGGGAAGAGACCATTAGGCGCATGCGTTCCTTCCCCGAGCGAGCCGCAAAGTTCAGGGAGAAGCTCCGTGCCCTTAGAGAAGCGAACTCGCGTTGAGTTTTTCCTGCCAATCAGAACGGACGCATCTGACTATCGAACTATCACGGATTGGCTTGCTGAAGAGTTAGCCTATTCTCGTGGAGGCTCGACGCTCACTTCTCCCTTCACCGGGCTATATGTTTCGGGCACTCGGGGAAGCGTCATTCGCGACGATGTTCACATCCTGTTCTGCGATTTTCTTCTTGACGTGAACAGTGCCGAAGATCAAGCAGAGTTGGACGCCTATCTCGACGGTGTGCGTGCGCTCTTGATCGAAGGGCTGAAAGAAGAAGATGTGTGGATCGTCTACTACCCGATAACTCGCGCTGTTGGGGCACCGTAGACTCCGCTCCGCCCTGGCGGCAAGGTTATTGCCGCGATGCTTTAGCCGCTCGCTCAGACCGAGCCTTCGCCACCATCTCCTTAATCTCTTTCATCAACGTCGGGCCGTGATAGGGAATGCCATCCTTAATCGTCCATTCGACTCCGCCCGTGTGAACGGTCTTGCCGTCTTTGATCTCATCGACGCCCGTCGGATAAAGCACCTTCAAGTTCTCGAGCGGGTTGCCGTTCACCACGATCAGATCAGCCAGGTACCCAGCTCGCACGCGGCCGAGCGTCTCTTGCCCTAGTATCTTCGCGTTGTTTCCCGTCGCGTGCTGTATGACCTTCAGCGGATGAAAGCCCGCTTCTTGATGAAGCTCCAGAGTGCGAATCAAACCGAAGCCGTACATCTGATAGATGAACCCTGAGTCTTCGCCTGCTGCGATCGTTCCACCCAACCGGTCGAACTCTCGAAGCGCCGCCATCCAGATTCGATAGTTCTCTTTCCAGAAAGTTTCATCCGTCGACGACCAGCCGATGAAGTACGACCCGTGATTCGCCGGATTCGGCTTGAAGTATTCTTCGAGAGTCGGGTGCAGATACTCCGCAAACCACGGCTGCGTCTGCGCGCGTTGGAGATCGCGGCTCGCTTCGTAGATATCCAGCGTCGGGTCCCATGCGACGTTCGCCGCAACCATGCCTTCGAGCACTTTGGTCAGCCGCTCGGGACTGGCTTCGCGCCACAGCCGCCCGGCATAACGAAAGCGATCGACCTCGTTGTTGTAGTTGTAGCTGGACGGAAAATTCTGCCGTCCGCTTTCAATCGCCGCGTCGGGGATGCCGTACCAGTGTTCGATCGAGGTCGTTCCGTACTTGATATCGTCCCACACGTTGGTCTCTTCGACGCCGACGTGATGAGCAACGCGCAAACCAAGTTTATGTGCTTCATCCAACAGCGCGGCCAGGATGTCGCGATCGACCCCAAGGATCTTTATGCCGTCGGCGCCCATCCGCTTTATCTCACGCACGCGGGCGCGAGCTTCTTCGGCGTTGCGCGGCGCCGGCGGATAGCCAAACATCGCATAGATGAACAAGCGCGGCGCGACGACTTCGCCTTTCGCGCTCTGATCGCGCAACGGCAGCGTCTTGCTTGTATCGCTTCCAACGTCGCGAACCGTAGTTATGCCACAGGCCAGCCACAGTTTTAGACAGTAATCGACCGGCTGAGGGACGCCGCCTCGCTCGTATTGGACGTGACCGTGCGCGTTGATCAAACCGGGAAGGACATACTTGCCGGTCGCGTCGATCTCGATGTCGCCTGCGGGCCGTTTAGCTCTGCCTTCGCGTAAGGCGACCGGATCAAGCGGGACGATCTCGGCGATGGCATTGCCTTCGACGACGATGTCCTTTGGTCCCGATGCAGGCGTGCCATTGCCGTCGACGATCATCGCGTTGCGGATGACGAGCCGCGGGTAACGCTTTCCCGTGACGACCGGCTGTTTGAGTTGCGTCGCCGTTGTTAGCGGCGCCGCCAGCGACACGATGATAAGCGTGAGTAAGACAATTCTGGACATTGAGAGACTCCTTGCTTGAAGGCGCGTCACATTGATCTCGTTAACAATACCCACCCTCGTAAGCGCGGAACCTGTGGCGCGCTTCGCATTGTCTTCGCATTGTAGGCTGCAACATCACCGGACCCACCTCTCACGAGGTGGGGGTGCGCAGAACCTTGACCCGGGCGTTCGTTAGAGCGTGGTCGTTTCCTGTTCAGCCACTAAAATGATCGGCGGTCCGCCGGTTGAAATCTTAAACGCATGGGCCACTGCTTCCTGCGTCCCGGGAGAAGCCGCGGATTCCTGCAGCGCCTCCATGGACGGGAAGTAAAGCTCGGCGATTCTGTAGAACGGCGGCGTGCTGCCGTCCGGCGTGCCAACTACTTTGGTCGCCGCAAACTTGGTCACGCCTTTGATCTTTTCCATAGCCAGCGGCAAATGCTCCTCAACGTAAACTTTCTCGAAGGCATCCACGTCGGTCGGGCGTGGATAGATGACAACTATTTTCGTCTCAGCCATATTTCCTCCAGGTTTAGTAGTTAGCGAATTAATGCACGCGCTTCTCGTAGCCGGCCCAGTACTTCTCGCGAAGCTCCTTCTTCAGTATCTTTCCGGTTCCGCCCTTGGGAAGCGCGTCGAAGAACTCGACCGACTTCGGAACTTTGAAGCCGGGGAGGCTGGTTCGGCAGTGATCGATCACTTCTTGCTCGCTCAATGACTCGCCGGGTTTGACAACGACCAGAGCCTTCGGCACTTCGCCCCAGCGATCATCCGGAACGGCCACGACTGCGCACTCGAACACCGCGGGATGTGCGTAGACTGCTTTCTCGACTTCGATCGAAGCGATGTTCTCGCCGCCCGAAATGATGATGTCTTTCTTGCGATCGACGATCAGGAAGTAGCCGTGCTCATCAACGGTCGCCATGTCGCCGGTGTGAAACCATCCGCTGCGCATTACGTTCGCCGTTTCTTCAGGCAGTTTCCAGTAGCCGGCCATTACGTTGTCCGCGCGAACGACCACTTCGCCGACGCTCTTGTTATCGTGGGCCACGGGCTTATCGTCCGGGTCGAAGATGTCGATCTCGACCCCGGGCATCGGGAAGCCGGCCATCGCCTGGCGGCGCCATCGCTCCTCGTCGGGCTCGTCCTTGAGATGGTCTCTGATGAACGACTGAGTCAACACCGGCACGGTCTCGGTCAACCCGTATCCTCCGTACGCGCGGCAGCCGAGTTTCTGCTCGACAAGGCGAATCAAATCGACCGGGGAAGCCGCGCCGCCGATCGCAATGTAGTCGAGACTCGACAGGTCGTATTCTCCGAGCGAGGGGTGATTGATGATCGCGTTCGCCATCGTCGGCACCATCGCGAAGTTGGTCACGCGCTCGCGCTGAATCAACTCGAGTACCTCGGTGGGATCGAACTTCTTGACGATGATGTGGCGCGCGCCCATGCAGGCGAGAGTATGCGGAGTGCCCCAGCCGTTCACGTGGAACAGCGGTATGGTGTGAAGCTGCACAACCGTATCGTCCACTCCGAGACCGGCGATAACCTGCAACGCGTGCATGTAGAGATTGCGATGGGTCATCATCACGCCCTTCGGGTTGGCCGTAGTGCCGGAAGTGTAGAACAGCTCGGCAAGGTCGTCGTCTTTGATATCAGGAGGAGTGAAATCGGCCCCAGCAGCCTGTATCAGGGCTTCATAGTCTTTTCCGTCACCGTTCGATTCGATCGGGACAAAGTGCCTGATCGCCGGCGCTTGATTGCGCACCCCGTCGATAATTGGTTGAAGATCGCGGTTGTAAAACACCGCGACCGAGTCAGAGTCGTTCAGAATGAACGCGATTTCCGCGGGGGTGAGGCGAATGTTGAGCGGCAACAAAACGGCGCCCATCTGCACGACGCCGTAGTAGGCTTCGAGCAACTCGTGGCTGTTGTATCCGAGCCACGCCACCCGTTCGCCTCGCTTGATACCCATATCGATCAGCGCGTTTGACAAGCGATTCGCGCGCTGGCCGAACTCGCGATAGGTCATTCGGACGTCGCCGTCGACGATTCCGATCTTGTTTGCGAAGAATGATTCAGCACGCTGCTTGAATCTGATTGGGGTAAGTGTCAGGTTCATTCAAGTATCTCCTATGAAAGAGTTCGTAGTACGGCCTTTAGGCGGAAGTTTGTACGTGGTCACAGTCCAGTCATTGTGCTACAAACTTCCGCCTAAAGGCCGTACTACGAACTCTTCATCGTCGCTCTTCAACTTATTCGCCGAGCCTGGTCTTTCCAGTGGCGCTCGCGCAGTTGCTTCTTGAGAATCTTTCCGGTTCCGCCCTTCGGCAATTCGCCTTCGATGAACTCAATTGACCGCGGTGACTTGTAGCCCGCCAGGTGTTCCTGGCAAAACTCGATCAACTCTTCGGCCGTCACTCGCTTGCCGTCTCGCAACGCGACGCATGCGTGCACGGCCTCTCCCCAGTCCGGGTCGGGTACGGGAATGACCGCGGCTTCCTTCACCGCCGGGTGCGCGTAGAGCACTGCCTCGACTTCGGTTGAATAAACGTTCTCGCCGCCGGTCACGATCATGTCCTTCTTGCGATCGACCAGATAGATGTAGCCGTCTTCGTCGACGGTCGCAAGATCGCCGGTGTGAAGCCATCCGTCGCGCAGCGTATCTTCAGTGTCGCCGGGCCGCTTCCAGTAACCGAGCATGATGTTTGGGCCGCGGGCGATGATCTCGCCGACTTCCCCGGGCTGAACGACGGAACCGTCTTCTTTCACAACGCGAACATCGACTCCTTGCACTGGCTTGCCACAGGAAGCCAAACGCCGCTCGCTCTTCTCATCGGTGACAACGTGATCCTCCGGAGTGAGCACAGTCAGAAGCGGCGAAGCTTCGGTCAGACCGTAGCCTTGCGCAAACTCGCAGTTGAGGACCTTCATCGCCCGGCGCAGCAGATCGGGCGCGATTGGCGACGCACCGTAGGTCATATGACGCAACGACGAAAGGTCGTATGAAGCGAGGTCCGGCTGTTGAAGCAAGAAGTTGATCATCGTCGGCACAAGCAGGATCAACGACACGCGGTCGCGCGCGATTGTTTCGAGAACCGTTTTAGGGTCGAACCTCGGGATGAACGTCTGCGTCGCCGCGCGGGAGGTGTGCGAGAAAACCGCGGCTCCGTCGGCCAGGTGAAACATCGGCGCCGCGTGAAGGTAGCAGTCCGAGCCTAGATACTTGTAGACGCCTTCCGAATGAAGAATGTTGGAAAGCATGTTCTGGTGCGTCAGCATCACGCCTTTCGGTTCCGCGGTGGTGCCCGACGTGTAGAACAACCCAAGCAGTTCGTCGTTGCTCACCTCGGGCGCATCGAACGCCGGCGAGCCGCCGGCGAGCAAGTCTTCATAGGCGAGATAGCCGTCGCGGCGCTCATCGCTCATCAAAATGAAGTGCTCGACGCCGTCGAGGTTCGAGCGCACGGCTTCTATCAGCGGCGCAAGCGCCGGGTCAACAGCGATGGCTCGCGAGCCTGAATGATCGACGATGTACTTGATTTCCTGTGGCGTCAGTCGAAAGTTTATGGGAACCACTACCGCGCCCATTTGCGGCACGCCGTAGTAGAGCTCGAGGAAACGATGGCAGTTGAGCGACAGGATGGCTACGCGATCACCTCGCGTCAGGCCGAGATCCGTTAGCGCGCTCGATAGCCGGTTGACTCTCTCATCCACTTGTTGAAAGGTGAGGCGCGTGCTGCCGCAGATTGTGGCGACCTTCTGCGGACTAAGCGCAACACTCTTTTTTAGCCCCTCGACTATACTCATTGGGCGCTCGCTTCGGTTGAGCAGAACCCGAAAGGATCTCCTATCGTCATGATCACATGCCGGCCGAACGACCTGGTTTTCGGGTGTTCGGTACGATTGCACAACCGGACAGAGATTGTAAAGGCAACGGTTTGTGGGATAGAGGATTGACCGCGAGAATACCGGCCGTTATAACCAAATAGGTTTATGGCGACGACTTCGACTCAAACAATCAGCAAAACGGGGCGCTCGGCGAGTCAGGAACAGGGCGGACACGCCGGGTTCCTGGATTATGCGGGAGTGGCGATTGACTCTTTGCGCGCGAACAAGCTGCGCTCATTTTTGACGTTGCTCGGTATCATCATCGGAATCACTTCTATCATATCCGTCATTTCCATCATCCAGGGGCTTGATCAGTACTGGAAGCAGAAGGTTTCGAACTTCGGGCCGAACACGTTCGTGATCACCCAGTTCCCGATCACGACGAACCTGGACAAGTTCTATGAGATGATGCGCCGCAATCCGGATGTTCGTGCTGACGCGGCCGATGCAATCAGACGCTCTTGCAGCGCCTGCGAATTAGTCGGAGTCGAGACGATCAGGCAGGTGAATGTCCGCCACGGAAAGCAGTCGCTCGAGCAGATCGGTATGTCGGGCATTACGCCGAACATCGTGGACATCGAAGGCTTCGGAGTCGAGACGGGGCGGGCGCTTCAGGATTGGGATGAAGAGCATTCGAGGTTCGTCGCGTTCATCGGCGCGGATGTAGCGGAGAAGCTTTTCCTGGGCGTCGACCCTCTCGGGAAGACGATTCAGATCGACGATCACTCGTACACGGTAGTCGGCGTAGCTGAGAAGAAGGGATCGGTGTTTGGCTTTTCGCGCGACAACTTCGCGAAGATACCGCTTTCAACGTTTCAGAAAATCTACGGCTCGCGGCGCACGGTGAACATCTCGATCAGGGGCCGCGAGGGACAGATGCAGCAGGCGCAGGACCAGTCGCGGCTGGTGATGCGCACGCTGCATCATCTGGCCTATCACGAAGATGATGATTTCGGCTTGATCACTTCGGAAGGCGTCAACGAATTGTTCAACAACCTGACGAGTGTGATTTTTTCAGTCTCACTGTTCGTAGTCGGGATATCGCTTGTGGTTGGCGGCATCGTGATCATGAACATCATGCTGGTGTCGGTCGTCGAACGAACGAGGGAAATAGGGATTCGAAAAGCGGTCGGCGCGAGGCAACAAGATGTGGTGAATCAGTTTTTGGTTGAGTCGGTCGTCCTTTGCTGCGCGGGAGGTATGGGGGGGATTGTCTTTGCGTGGTGCATCTCGTGGCTGCTTGCGCGGTTCACGCCGCTACCGTCGTCTTTTCCGCTGTGGGCGCCGGTTGTGGCACTGACGCTTTCGACGATCATCGGAGTCTTTTTTGGGATATACCCGGCGCGACGAGCCGGCAAGCTGGATCCCATTGAAGCGTTGAGAACAGAATGAATTTTTCAGGCATAAGAGAGAACACGGCACTCGCGATGCAGACGCTCGTGGCGCACAAGTTCCGCGCGGCGCTCACCATACTGGGTGTGTTCATCGGGGTGCTGGTCATCGTAGCGATGGCCGCCGTGCTGAACGGCTTTCGTCAATCGGTTCTGGACAACGCGGAGAGCTTCGGCACGCGCAACGTTTACGTGTGGCGATACCCATTCATCATGACCAGTAAGCCATCAACAGAGATTCTCAACCGCAAGCCGCTTTCACTCGAAGACTCGCTGGCGATTGAGCGCGAGGTGCCGGCGGTGGAAAACGTGTACGCGGGCATCGCCTACGATATCCCGATGCCAGGCGAAATACCGGCCCCGCCGCCCGAGGTGCGCTATCGGGATCGCGCGATGAATCGAACCCAGTTGATCGGGAACTTTCCTGTGGCTGAGCTTGTAATGAACGTGCCCGTGGATGAAGGCCGCTACTTCAATGAAGCCGAAAACCTTCACCGTGCCTACGTGGCAGTCCTCGCGTTCAATGTTGTCGAGGCGCTTTTCCCGGCCGAAGACCCTATCGGCAAAACGATCAACGTCGGCGGCCAGGACTTCACGGTCGTCGGCACAGTCAAGAAGCAGAAGGCAGGTCCGTTCGGCTCAGAGAACCAGGAAGACAACGACATCTTCATCCCGTACTGGACCTTTCACAAGATGTTCCCTTCGAAGGACGACCACTTCGTCATCGTGCGGATGCGCGAGGGTCAAACGAAGGAGGGCATCGCCGGGCTGGAGCAAGTGCTTCGGCGCAGACGCAATGTCTCGATCGACAAGGATAACGATTTCGAGATAGGCACGCCCGACTCGTTCATCTCGACTTTCGACGACATAGTTGGAGCGGTGTTCGGCGTGATGTTGATCATCTCTTCGATCGCGTTCATGGTCGGAGGAGTGGGGGTGATGAACATAATGCTGGTTGCGGTGACCGAACGAACTCGCGAGATAGGCATACGCAAAGCTGTAGGCGCCCGTCGAGCAGATATCGTCTGGCAGTTCTTAACGGAAGCAGTAACCCTCACCGGGCTGGGCGGAGTAGCGGGCCTGCTGTTCGGTTGGCTGCTAGCCTTGCTGGTATCGACACTTGTGCCGGCTTTGATGATGAAGATACCGCTGTGGGCGGCTGCGTTTGGCTTCTTCGGGTCGGTGACGGTGGGAATAGTGTTTGGCTTATGGCCGGCGATCAAGGCGGCCAACCTGGATCCGATCACAGCGCTGAGGCACGAATAGTTTCGGGTTCAGGGTTCAGGGTTCCGCGTTCTGGGTCCAAATGTTTTGATCTCAAGCGTCGTCGCTCCGAAACCCTGAACCACGAACTCGGAACTCTGAACCCAAACTCTGAACCCGGAACTCTGAACTCGGAACTCTGAACCCGGAACCGTAGTTAGTAGTTCGGGAACGCGTAGTCCTTCAACATCTCCGCTCGCTCTTTCTCTTCCTCGGCCCTCATCGCCACACAGTCGCGCATCGAGACCATCCCCAGGAACTTGCCCTCGGCGTCTTCGACTATCAGGTGATAGACCCTTTTGTCTTGCATGGTCTGCATCGCCTCGCTGATCTGCGTTTCCGTCGTTACCTTGATCAAGTTCGTGCTAGCGATGGAAAGCACGCTCACCTCGGATGGGCGGAAGTTTTCAGCGACGACCTTATCGGATATGTCGCTCTGCGAGACCACGCCGACGGTCTTGCCCGAGAGGTTGCAAATACCGGTTGCGCGGATTCCGCGGTCCTTCAGGTAGCGCGCGGCCTCAGCGGCCGTCGTCTGGTTGGAGATGCAATAGACCTCTGCGCGATTCTTGATGATGTCTTGAACGGTCTTCGGCATAACTCCCTCCGATAGTTTCAGGTTGTCAATTCGGTTAACTAGCTTAAGTTGCCCCAATCATAACGCGGTTTGTGTTTGGCAGCCAGTTCAGTTCAGGTCATTTCAGCGTGGTGAGATTCATTGACGAAACTCTCCGCTAGAGCTTGTTTAGTCCGTTCATCACGGCAACCTTGTAGGCTTCCGCGAATGTCGAATAGCTGAAGATGCTGTCTCGGAAGAACTCGATCAATCTAGCCATTCCTTGCGGAATGGTTGGAGCAATGGGCGCGCTTGTTCTCCTGGCGCGAAACCCGGCCGGTAATTACGAAGCGAGTCGCGATGCTGTCAGAACTTCCTCTCGTCCTCATAGTTCTCTCGTTCTCAGCTCAGCTATGAGGTTTGACGCATTCAGCAAGCTGTCGAAGGTGCCGGCGTCGGTCCACCAGCCTTCGATAACGTCCCAGCTCAAATCGCCCGCCTCGATGTATGCGTTGTTAACGTCGGTGATCTCGAGCTCGCCTCTGCCGCTCGGCTTCAGCGTTTTGATTATCTCAAACACGCGGTTGTCGTACAGGTAGACGCCTATGACTGCGAAGTGCGATTTCGGATCCGACGGTTTCTCTTCAATTCGCAGGACCCGGCCGTCTTGAATGACCGGGACCCCGAAGCGCTGCGGGTCCGTGACCTCGCTCAGCAATATCTTCGCGCCGGAGCCTTGATGGCGGAATTTCTTGACGAACGGGGCGATGCTCTTTTCCAGGATGTTATCTCCAAGCACAACGCAAACGGGCCCGCCATCGGCAAAGTGTTCGGCCAACCCGAGCGCGGCGGCGATCCCACCTTCGCCTTCTTGATATGCGTAGTGTAAGCGGTGGAGCCCGAACTCCGAGCCGTTTCGAAGAAGCTTGAGAAAATCGCCCGCGCTATTGCCGCCGGTCACGATGAGTATCTCGGTGATACCGGCCTCGATCAGCGTACGGATCGGATAGTGAACCATCGGTTGATCGAACACGGGAAGCAGATGCTTGTTAGTCACACGAGTGAGCGGCGCCAACCTCGAGCCTAGTCCACCCGCCAGAACGATTCCCTTCATCCGTTACCTCTCGGTGAAACTCGAACGATGTCGCAATAATATTCGAGCAGCGGCCCAACGGCAATAAGATCTCAAGACCGAGACTTCTACGGGTCAGCGCCTTGTGATAGACTCGCGATTCTTTCGGACTTTGCGCCCTTTGAGTGTTTGCCCGATACTCGGAGAATCTCATGATGCGAAACGGAATGTTGATAGTGGCCGTCCTCTGCTTGACCGCGCTCGATACGTTCGGTCAGCACCGGCTCAAGCCAACACCAAAGACCGTCGCCTGGGGCTACTACGATGCCGGCACCCCGCCAGTGTTGCGAATCAAGTCCGGCGATACAGTTGAGATTCAAACGCTGATCACCTCGAGTCCCACGAGACTCGAATCCGCCGGCGTTCCACCTGAACAAGTCGAGCAGTCGTTGCGCGACATACACAAAGAAGTCACCAACAAAGGCCCGGGCGGCCACATATTGACCGGTCCGATCTTCGTCGAGGGCGCCGAGCCCGGAGATGTGCTCGAAGTTCGCATCCGGACGGTCAAGCTCGCGATACCTTATGCGTACAACGCGTTCAGTCCAGGCCGAGGGTTTCTTCCGGAGGATTTTCCGTATCCGCGAATAAAGATCATTCCGCTGGACGAGAAACGAATGATCGCTCGTTTCTCGGATGGTATCGAGATACCGCTGCGGCCGTTCTTCGGCAGCATGGGTGTAGCGCCTCCGGACGTGTCGGGCCGGATAAGCAGCGCGCCTCCCTGGATTCACGCGGGAAATCTCGACAACAAGGAACTGGTCGCAGGCACGACGCTCTTCATTCCTATTCACGCGCGAGGCGCGTTGTTTTTGGCCGGCGATGGCCACGCGGGGCAGGGCAACGGCGAGGTTGACATCACCGCTTTGGAGACCTCGCTCATCGGCACTCTTCAGTTGATCGTGCGCAAGGACATGCATTTGAAATGGCCGCGCGCGGAAACCGCTTCGCACTTCATAACGATGGGCATTCACGAAGACTTGACCGAAGCGACGAAGGGGGCGCTCCGCGAGATGATCGATTTTCTGGTCAAAGAGAAGCACCTCAATCGAGACGACGCGTACATGCTCGCGAGCGTCGCCGCGGATTTGGAGATCACTCAACTCGTTGACGGGAACAAGGGAGTGCATGCGATGATATCGAAGTCGATATTCAAGAAATAGCCCGCGAGATTGCCGATTGGCGATTGCCCATTGTGGATCGAAGGAGACAACTCGGATCACCGATCGGCAATGGCCATCGGCAATCGGCAATCAACGATCACTCTCACGAAAGAAGGAGAAACCCAAATGAAGAGAATTGTAGTCTTTGCTTTGTGTCTGATCGTGGTGCTTGTAGCCGCGGCACAGGCGCGCTCAGTTGCTCCCCTCCAAGCGAACGTTGCCGGCACATGGGACATCACGATCGACTCGCCACAGGGCCAGAACAAGGCGATGCTGGTCCTCAAGAAAGAGGGCGACAAATTGACCGGCTCTATGAAGTCGGCGCGTGGTGAGCGTCCACTCGAGAGCGTCACGGTAGCAGGCGGCGATATCACCTTTGTGGTGAAGGCGAATATTCAAGGGCAGGATATGGTGTTCACCTATAAGGGCAAGGTCGAGAAAGACTCAATGAAGGGTGACGCCGATTTTGGGGGCCTCGCTACCGGCACGTGGTCAGCGGTGCCTCATAAGGAAGATGCCGCGGCGCCGGCAACTTCGACCGCCGCGCCCGCCCAGGCCGGCGGGATCAACATCAGCGGCGATTGGGCGTTCATGGTTGAAACCGGACAAGGCTCGGGAAGCCCGAGTTTCAGCTTCAAGCAAGACGGCGAGAAGCTGACCGGCACTTACAAGGGTCAGTTCGGAGAAGCGCCGCTTACCGGAACAGTGAAAGGCGCCGACATCAAGTTCGTGATCAAGGTCAATGCTCAAGGCCAGGACCTGACGATAACCTACAGCGGAAAGATAGAAAGCAAAGACAGCATGAAGGGAACCGCTGCCTTAGGTGAGCTGGGCGAAGCCACGTGGACGGCTAAGAGAAAGTAGTAGTCAGCAGGCGGGAGACTTCGCGTAGTTACGTGATCTCGCGGGCTTGCCTCGTTCAGGTTTGCGCTCTTTGCAGCGAGCGTGGGACTAGTCGAGGCAAGCCGCGACAACACTCCCTCTTCTCCGCGCGACCTTTGCGTCCTCTGCGACTCTGCGGTTAACCTAAGCCGAAATCACGCACCGCAGAGTCGCCGAGCACGCAGAGATGGCGCAGAGAAATTGAAGGTAGGACACTACCTGCTTCGACCATCGTTGGACAAGAAAAGCACCACGACCTAATATTACAGACGAACCTCTGAGTTCCGAATTAGCTGTTTTAAGTAACTGTTGTCCCCACCTCACCCCAGGCTTTTCATCTGGCAAACTTTTTGAAGGGCCGTCATGCAGAACAACTGACGCTTCAAATGAAGTGTTTTTATCGGAAGGGGGTGTCCTTATGACGAGGCTGACAATTATCCTTTTTGGCTTGGCGCTGACCATAGCGGTTTGCTGTCCTTTATTGCCCGGCATCAATGCAGGCTCGCAGCTCGAGCCCGGCGTTAACCCGATTGCACTTGAGCCCGTGGTCACAGGGTTGAGCGCTCCTGTATACGTTACCAGCGCCAAGGATGGCAGCAACCGGTTGTTCATAGTCGAGCAGGGTGGGCGCATCAAGTTTTTGGCGCCCGGCAACAACACCCCCACCGTCTTTCTGGACATAACCCAGCGCGTTCTTGTCGCCCGCGAGCGCGGGCTGCTTGGACTGGCTTTTCACCCGCAGTTTCGAACGAACCACCGATTCTTTGTCAATTACACGCGAACTCCAGACGGCGCTACGGTGATAGCCGAGTATCAGGCGTCAGCGGCCGATCCAAACGTCGCGGAAGTGAATGAGACCGCGGTGTTGGTGATCCCGCAACCGTTCGCCAATCACAACGGAGGCATGATCGAGTTCGGTCCTGACGGCTATCTCTACATAGGAATGGGCGACGGCGGCTCGGCTAACGATCCGGGGAATCGCGCGCAAGATATCAACAACCTCTTGGGCAAAATATTACGCATCGATGTTGATCACTCGAACGGGCCGATTCCTTATTCGTCGCCGCCTGAGAATCCGTTCTTTGGTCCGGCCCTCGGACGCGATGAGATCTACGCGCTGGGCATGCGAAACCCCTGGCGCTTCTCCTTTGATCGCGCGAACGGCCAGCTTTATGTTGGCGACGTCGGTCAAAACGCGTGGGAGGAAATAGACATCGTTACTCTGGGCGGGAACTACGGATGGCGCGTGATGGAAGGCACTCGCTGCAATCCAGGCGTCGGCGGCGGCGTATGCAGCACCGCCGGCTTTACGCTTCCAATCGCCGAATACCGTCACACGGGCGGCCGATGCTCGATGACCGGCGGGTATGTGTATCGAGGCTCGAAGCGCGCGCTTCCATCCGGGACCTATGTCTACGCCGACTTCTGCTCGGGCGAGATATTCTCTTTGATCGGCGGCGAGCAGAACCTGCTGATGGATACCGAACTCAACATCTCTTCGTTCGGTGAGGACGAAAGCGGAGAGATTTACGTTGTTGGATTGGGAGGCACGGTTGATCGAATAGTAAATCCCCTCACGGCCCCGCCGCTCCACTTGAAAATCGCGTTTGTGCGTCGCCGCTCGACGCATGAAGTGCTACAGCCGCTCGCCACCAGGCCCAACGGAAAGAAGTTCGAAGTTGTTGCAGTAGTCGATGGGATTAATGGGCCAGGCGCCGTTGTCGTCATCAACGGCCGCGAGTTGAATACCGAGGATGGTGTGGTCGATACCGGAAACCCCGTGCTCATCGCGCGGTTGCGACGCCACACACTTGCGGAACCGGGACCCCTTGTCGTCGAAGTAGTCGCAGCTAACGGCGCGCGCTCGAACCCGGTGGTGCTTCAAGTTGTACCCGGTGAGAACTGATAGCGGTTTGCCGACACGTAGCGCGGCAGGCTAGTATCAAGCGTTGAGTTTAGAGCTTTTTTCGGGTCAAAGGGGACGAGGTTCTCGGAACCCTTCGGTAAGTTCCGCCGAAAATCAAAGCGTCGAGGATATAATGTTCCTGGGTTCAAGAACCGCTTACACGGTAGGCGTGATCCTACTCTTAGTGCTCCTTCTCGCGTCGGTTAGTCTTCCGTCGCGCAGCATTGCTCAAACAAATCCCGTCACGCTTGCACCCGGGTTCGAGGCGGCGACCAAATTGGGGTCAATGTTCGCCGATCCGGGGAACGTACCCGACTTTGCGCAAAGCGCTTTCTCGGGTCCGGTTGCAATGGCTTTTGACGCTCGAGGGAGGCTTTTTGTAGGAACGTATCCGGGCAAGATTCTCATCCTGCTGGACAACGACGGCAATGGAAGAGCGGACCAGGTTAAGACCTTTGCCAGCGGCCTGCTGATCCCATTAGGACTGGAGTTTCGGGCCAACGGGGACCTGTTCATCACCAGCAACCTGCTTGGAGGCGTTGGCCGGATAATTCGGTTGCGAGATACAAACGGCGACGACGTTGCCGATGAGGTCACGACGATTATCGACAACCTTCCCAGTCAAGGAGACCACCAGACTAACAAACTCAAGTTCGGCCCCGATGGTTTGCTGTATATCAGCCAGGGCTCTTCGACGGATAACGGCACGCCTGGCCCGCATTCGCCTCCCGACGGTCCGCTCAACGCGACGATCCTGCGCGTCGATGTTGACAGTCCGAATCCCCAGGTCGAAGTCTTCGCCACCGGATTGCGCAACGCGTTCGGAATTGCGTTTCACCCGGAGAACAATCAGCTTTTTGCCACCGACGGCGGGTCGGGAGAGCTGGGTGACATTCCGGATAATTCTCCGCTTGAAGAAGTCAATTGGATCGTTCAAGGCGGCCACTACGGGTTCCCTTCATGCGAGGGGCCGCCTGACCCGAACAATCCTGCGTGCGCCGGAGTGCGTGCGCCGGTGACCACGTTCAATCGGCACCTGACTCCCACCTCGATCACCTTCTACAGCGGTCCTCAGGCTGGTGAGTCGAAGAATCAGATGCTGGTCACGCTCTTTAAGCGCCTACCCGGTCAAGGCGGTGGCGACCTGCAGCGATTCATTCTCACCGGAAACGCCGCAAATGGTTTTCAGACTACAAAGATTGAACCACCAATCGCAGAATTTGGCTTGATAGATCCTTTCGACGGCCCGGTTGATACTGCCATCGATCCCATAACCGGCGACATCTACGTTGCGCGCTTCGATCCGGTGAATCACGCCAACGTCAACGAGCACCATCATTTTATTTATCGAATACATCGAACGGGGAGCGACGCGCAGCCGTTCATCGGGCCGCCCAGCCCTGCTGCGATCAAAGCGGGTCCCGCCACAGTGACCGTCTCGCTGGTAACTCGTCACGTAAAACCTGGCGCGGTCGTTTTCGACGTGACCGACAATGTACCGCTCTCCACAAGACAGGGTTCGTCAAGCTTTGAGCTTGTGGCTGATCTGCCCGCGAGCGTGGTCGCCAGCGAGCGGACGATTGTGCTCGAGGTGCGAAACCCTGATGGTGTCGCCTCTAATCAGCAGGCGTTCAAAGTGACCAAAGGTGATCCGGGCCCCGTGCTCGATAAGGCGCCGCAGATCACGTCGATGTTCGCGTACAAGAAGAAGCGTGCGAAGGTGTGGGACCAACTCTTTGTCGGGGTGAACGTGAAGAAATTCAGGCTAGTGGTGAGCGGGACCGACTTCGACTCGGGCGCTGAACTTCTGGTGAACAACACAGCGCTTGCGCTTGAGAGCTCGAGCACTACCGAACTCGTTGGCAGGCTGATCAATGCGTTGGTCCAATCGCCCGGCGAGCTGACCGTGCAGGTTCGCAACTCAACAGGGAAGACTTCGAATACACTCAAGCTAACCGTAAGTCCGTAGTTTCCGTGCGCCGTCCTGCGACGAAGCTACGAGTTGCAAATTGCAACCCTGACCCTCGACCTGACGGCGAATGAGTTGAATAAAAATGACCCAGTGGGACCTGCTCCGCTGGTCCCGAAACCTTCTTCGCAAAACAGGAAAAATAATGGAAGCAAAAGGCAACGCCGAGCTGATTAGTTGGTTGATGGTACTAATCTACGCAGCAACTCTGCTCGTCGTCTTTTTCTACACTCGTGAAACGAGCAAGATGCAACGGGCCGTAGCTAAGCAGGCCGACGAGTTGGTGCATCAGATTAGACTCTCGATCATGCCAGCGTTTGTTCTGCGCACAGCCGGGGCAAGCCTCCAAATCCGCAACATTGGAAATGGGGTCGCGATTAACGTTCAGATCGATAGATTATTTTTGACTCCTTCTTCAAACGAAACGTTCACGCCGAACATATTATTCACAAGAGCGCCGTTTCTAGATCGCCCCGAATGGGAAACCATTAAGCACGTTGAGTATGAAGGAGAGACAGTGCGTAGTAGGCCCTCGGTGCATTCTGGCTATCGCGATTTGCTGCTTCGTATTACCGAAAACACGTATATGTTGAATATTCGATTTCAGGACATTGAGGGTAATCCATATCTACAAGAGGTCTCGATGGGCAAGGAAGGATGTAACCCTGGGCCGATTAAGCCCGTTGAGCGACTGACAGACCACTATTAACTCTCCTTTTCCTAAACGTAGTCTCAGTTTATGAGTTTGCATATGTTTGACTCAATACTTGCCAAAGACAGAAACTTGTTTGTCCGCCTTTATAAATATAGACCTGACCGGCTCCATACACCCCAGGAGAATTTTGTAACCGAGTGCTTTGCAATAAATCTATCAATTGATAGAAAACTGCTCAGCGAGTTTTTTAAGAGATACCTAAGAGAAGATCTACCAGACGGGCTCCACATAGATACCCAAGTGAAGTATGAAAATGGAATATTCGATATAGTTTTCACCAACGACAAGGATTTTTACTACGTTGCTGAGTGCAAAATGAATGCTGGTTTTTCACAGCATCCAGAGGATGAGGCGAAAGATCAGTTGGACAAGTATGCGGAAAAAATTCAAACGTTAGGAGCAGACAATAAGGGGATTTTTATCATCACGGTGAGAAATCCTCCGGCCAGGGAGTATCAACACTTGAAGTACGTCGCGTTAAGGTGGATAGATATAAAAACCTTCTTTGAGGCTTTCTCATCGGATAATCCTGTTGCCGAGATTTTGAGGAGGCAGTTTGTCGAACTATTGGGATTCTTAAAGGTTGATAGAACTCTTCGAAATAACCGTTTGCTCTGGAAATGTGATTTTTGTGGGCTAGAGACAATAGGACAGGGAATTTTCAGTCACCAGAAGAGACATTGCGGAGAATATGCCCACATCATTCAAGACGAGAATCAGAACAGGCGAGAAGAGTTCCTTAAAAGAATTAAGCCCTATGAAGTGGATATCGAGAGTATCCTTGTTGAAGTGAGGAAATTGGAAAAGGTCGAGGTGCGAAATTATGGTGACCGCGAATGGGTCTTCGAGCTTTTGAAAAATAGTAATCTCCCTGAAAGTCTTTGGCTATTCGTCATTGGTAAGCTTGGTTTCGGCTTCTCTAACAAAGCGTTTCAAAAATTTCAGACTGAAGTAAAGATGAGGCTAAGCGATGTACAATTCGAAAGAGAACCCGAATACATATCAAATACTTATGAGAACTTGCTCTTATTCAAGGGGAGGTTACCTTGAAACCCACTCGGCGGAATTCTGACAGCGAGCTTGCAATCATCAGGCGGCCGATGCCTCGACCCTGGTGAGCCGGGAGAACCGAGACCTGTCCGATGTGACCGGCGCCTCTCGAAACGCGCGAAGGGCCAGTGTCACGAATCACCATTCACGAATCAGGTTTCACGTTCACACTTCCAGTTTGGCTGCTTTCAGTTTTTTCATCTGCGGCTCGACAAGGCGAACGTAACAATCCGGGCAAATGCCGTGACTGAACTCGACTTCCGAATGTTTGGTGATGTAGCTGTCGACCTGTTGCCAATAATTCTGATCGTCGCGAACTTTCTTGCAGTAGGAACAGATCGGGAGCAGTCCCTGGAGCTGCTTCACACGCGATAAGGCGAGTTCCAGCTCGACGACGCGATCGGCGGCAGTCTTTTGAAGCTCGGCTATCCTGATCCCAACCTTGATGCGAGCGTGAAGCTCGAGCCGATTGAATGGCTTTGTAATGTAGTCGTCGGCGCCTGCGCAGAGCCCTGCGACGACATCCTGTTTCTCGCTCTTCGCCGTCAGCATTATCACGTAAGCTGGCATCGTGGTCTCAACGGCTCGGGCTCGGCGGCACACTTCGGCTCCATCGAGTCCTCGAACCGCATGTTGTGGACCTCCGTTCGTGTACCGGGAAGACAACTGAGGGCGAGAATCTGATGCTTTCCCAAATGCCTCTCGGCAACCAATGTGCCTGCCACTTCGCTTCATCCGTCTCATTCGAAAGGTTGAGCACAAGTGAGTTAGGTTTTCGCCTTCTGCGTCGCGGCTGTGTGTCGGCGCCAGCGGGCGAGGAGATTCGCGACAGAGTTGGGTTGGCGGTGGGGACTGGGGGGACAGCGCTCTTGCGAGGGTTCTTAACAGAGCTGGCGGCGATACCTCTAACCCGCGATGCGCGGCGACTAATCAGCGAGCGATCGTTGAAGCGCCCGGCGATGCGCTCGTTTGGAAGGGCGAGGGAGCTTCGATCTGAGTTGGGCTGATTCTCTTAAGAATCGAGCACTACGATTCCTTTTCCTGTCCCGACCCAAATCCTTCCAGTTTTATCTATGAGGAGTGCTGAAACATAGTTGTCGGGCAGAGCACTGTTGTCGATCGTGTATAAATTCCACTCATTGCTTTTCTCTTTGAAGGAGATCAACCCGATGTCCGTCGCAAAGAGGACTTGGCCAGATTTGTCCTCGCAAATGCCACTCACCGAAAACTCCGTGTGGTAAAAGTTGAGCCTATTTTTACGCAAAATCTCAGGGAGGTCGTGCACTGACCAGGAACTAGTAGCCTTATCAAATCTCGCGACCCCTCCCTTCGGGCCGCAGAACCAGATACGACCGATAGCATCCTCATAAACTCCAAGGACCCCTCCTAGTTCGCTCGGCAGTCGATAGATTGCCCATCTTTGATTGCTCGGAGAAAACCGAATGACCGCTCTTCGTGTTCCCATCCAGAGCTGACCATCGTGATCCTCCGCACCGACCTCGACCAAGCGAATTATGCTCCCGCGCGGATTGGAGGTCATCTCATCAGACCATTTCGCGCCTGATTGCAGCTTGAACTGATGCTCCACGGGTGCCGGGGGAGTAATCGGACCTTGCCACTTGCCATTGTCATAACGGTAAAGTCCAGATTTCTGCGCCAACCATATTCTACCGCTGTTCGAGGTTAATAATTCCCCAGAAGGCTGCACCGCAAAGCCGTTGACGGCCTCGATTTTCTGCCATTGGTTTCCATTGACCACGCTTAGGAGGTAAAGACCTAAGGAATGAACCCAGATCTTCCCATCCGCACTCCACGCAATTGAGCGTGCAGATCCCAATGAATTGCCAGATTCATGTCTAAATGAAGTCCATCCGTCCGTTCTTTGGTCAAATGAATAGACGTTTGTCACGCCACCCACCCAGTGAGTGCCAGACGGGTCCTGAAATAGAACAAAGGGTAGGGCTAGATCTGTCCATCCGCTGTTACCACGAGTAGATCGGTGGATTTTCAGAACCTTGTGGCCTGCGATCATCTCGCGATTGATGTCTTTCGATGTAACACGACCGCTCCAAAGAGTAGGAGAAGACAGTATTACCAGAGCTGCTGCACTTATCTTTGCTGTTAGCATCGAGCGCCCTTTTCCTAGAACTTCCGCACTATTACAGTCACTGCTCAAGATTGGGGAATTGTACTTCCTGCGAGTGCGCCCAACGTAGTTCCAATGAAACCACTAAGGCGGAAGTCTCTGATTGCGTTTTTGATGTCCTTGGTTTTAGCACAATGCTCTTCGATGTCAAATGCCAACGTTTTGCCCTCTCCGTACGCCGTCCGAGCACCGGAGACCGTTTCATTGAACGCCTGTAAGTCGGTAGGTCGTCCTCGGTTTGTGTCTAGTAGCACTTGCCTCAAGAGATAGCCGATACTCCAGAATGACCTTATGTTTTTTAGATAAGCCTTGCCAAGCGAATCGTTCTTCGCGTAGTCATCAATATGAGAGTTAACCAAATTCTGAAATCCATCCTTGAGCTCATCATTGGAGGAATTGAACAAAAACTCAGCGGCAAGTCTCGCGCCCATGACAGTCGATGCCTTTTGTAAGAGTTCTTGTGCCGCTTTCGAACACTTTTTCTTGGACCATTTTGTGGGTTTCGGTTCTGATCCTGGTGTCTCTGGCCGCTCGCCGGTTTCTGGATCATCGATGTCGCGGCACTCGCAGTCCCCCTCGCCTCCGTCGCTGCATGTACACACGGTCAATAGGCCTAGGGGATCCAGCATGTTTATCGGATCATTCCGGGAGTAGGTGTTCCGATTGAGGCTCTGGGGACTAGCGGTCGAACCCGCGTAAGCGTCCGCAGAGGCGAACCTTGCAACTCCCTGCGCGTATTGCCTGTTGACCGCATAATCGGTACCGCTTTCGCTGTCTCTCTCGTAACTTGTAAAATGATGCTTCTCCTGAGTGCCGCTCTCTGCGAAGTCCTCTCCGAAGGGCAAGTGAGCCTGCCGTCCTAGCACGTTGCCTAGGACGTCCAGCACAAGCCTCGTGCTTAGTCGGTCGCTGAGGTAATACCGCTCCGACCAGGCTCCCGTGCTGCTTGTCCGCTGACGGCTGTACACCATGCTGCCGCCCGCATAGACGTAGTCCACTCGCGCTGACTTCACTTGATAGGGCGGCTCCCACCACGGCGGCAATGGGGTCGTCGCGTCGTGCTCGGCTATAACTTGCGAGCCCTGCCAGACATAATGAGTCAAGCTCGTTCCGGGGATTGCCTTGCTCACTCGGCGATTCTGATGATCGTACTTGTAGGTGGCAGTCGCACCATTGTCCACGCTCACCACGCGGTTCTCACCGTCGTAGGTATAAGTGTGGGCCCCATCATTCGTAACATTGCCCGCAGCGTCAAACGTGTAGTTCACTGTCGACCCGCTGGTCACGCTCGTGATTCGATTCGTCGGAGCGCCTCCGCTCTGTTGCAGCGCGATTGTTTGAATCTGAGTGCCGCCTGATACGGCGTCCCACATCCCCGTTCGATTGCCCCACCGGTCATATGCAAACCGTCGCTGCGCGGTCGCGCCGTTGCTGGTCTGATTCGACGTCG